>JADGHC010000191.1 GCA_019689655.1 Microbispora sp. | reverse complement strand
CACGTTGGTCAGCGCCTCCTGCACGATCCGGTAGCCGGCCAGGTCCACCGCCGCGGGCACCCGGCTCCGCGTCCCCTCGACGACCAGGTCCACCGGCAGGCCGCCCCGCCGCACCGCGCCGACGAGTTCCGGCAGCCGTTCCAGCCCCGGTGCCGGGGCCAGGTCCGCCCCCGGCGCCCCCGGCAGCGTCCGCAGCGCGACCCGCAGCTCCTCCAGCGCCTGGGCGCTGAGCTCCCGCATGGCCAGCAGTGCCTGCTCGGCCCGCTCGGGGCGCTTGTGCAGCACGTGCAGGGCCACCCCCGCCTGCATGTTGATCACGGCGAGGCTGTGGCCCACGATGTCGTGCACCTCCCGGGCCATCCGCAGCCGCTCCTCCCGGACGTGGCCGAGGCGCTCGGCCTCGGCGGCGCGCGTCCTGACCCTGCGGTAGGCGCGCACGGCCACGCCCGCCGTCCACGGCGCGAGGAGCCACAGCGCGGCCAGCGCGGGCGCGCCCATCTCCGGCGCCTCCGGCGCCGCCGCCCAGGACGAGAACGACAGGTAGGCGGCGGTCACCGCCGCCAGCGCCGCCGCGGACACCCGTTCCGGGCGCCAGGCGGCGGCGGAGTACACGGCCACCGACGTCAGTTCGAGCACCGGAGCGTACGGATAGCCGCGGGCCAGGAAGGCGATCGTGGCCGCGAAGGTCACCGCGAGAGCCGCCAGCGGCCACGTCCGGCGCACCACGAGCCCGGCCGCCGCCACCCCGACCAGGGCGTACCCGGCCGCGTCGAGCCGCAGGCCGCGCTCGGACAGCGCGGACACCGAGCCCAGCGCGGCGAGGACGCCGAGGACGGCCGCGAACAGGCCGTCGAGCGGCGCCACCGGTCCGCCGCCGGGCCGCGCCCTCCCTTGCGCCAGCATGGCGCACCACGTCGCCACCCGTTTCATGACTGTGAACGTACGCAAGGACGCGCCGGGCGGCATCAGCGCCGTGACGTATTCCGGCGACACATCGTGCGTAGCCGCGCCCCTCCGGCCGGGCCGGCGGCGGGCCGGCTCATGCGATCAGGGAGTCGACGGCGACGGCGAGGAACAGCAGCGCCAGGTAGACGTTCGACCAGTGGAAGAACCGCATCGGGCGCAGGTCGACGCCGGTCTTGCCGGCGTTCACCCGGCCGAGCAGGCGGTAGACCTCCACCAGGCAGACGGCGCCGAGCACGATCGCGGCGGCCGGGTAGAGCAGGGAGGTGCCCGCGACCGGCCACAGCAGCAGCGAGCACAGCACCGTGGCCCAGGTGTAGGCGACGACCTGCTGGACGACCCGGCGTTCGGTGGTGACCACCGGGAGCATGGGCACGTGGGCCGCGGCGTAGTCCTCGCGGTAGCGCATGGCGAGCGTCCAGGTGTGCGGCGGCGTCCAGAAGAACACCACGCCGAACAGCACGACCGGGGCCCACGACAGCCCGCCGGTGATGCCGGCCCAGCCGATCAGCACCGGCATGCAACCGGCGATGCCGCCCCACACGATGTTCTGTGACGTACGCCGCTTGAGCACCAGCGAGTACACGAAGACGTAGAACAGGATCGCGCCCAGCGACAGCGCCGCGGCCAGGACGTTGACCGTGAGGGCGAGCCCGATCGTGGAAAGAGTGCCGAGAATCACACCGAAGACCAGCGCGCCCGCCGGCGACACGTCGTGCTTGGCGAGCGGCCGCCTGCGGGTGCGCCGCATCGTCCGGTCGATGTCCCGGTCGATGTAGCAGTTCAGGACGTTGGCGCTGCCCGCCGACAGGGTGCCGAACACCATGGTGGCGGCGGCGGTCCACGGATCGGGCAGCCCGTGGGCCGCGAGGAACATGACCGGCAGGGTCGTGATCAGCAGCAGCTCGATGATCCGGGGCTTGGTGAGCGCCACGTAGGCCTTCACGAGCGCCCCGATGGAGCGGGGGGCCGTGGCCGTCGCGGTGGACCCGAGGGCGGCCACCGTCTGCTTATTCGTCAAGACCGTCAAGGCGCTTCCAACACGTGCCGGGGTTAACGCGTAACCTCTGATTCGGGCGGATCTACGGGCAGCCGGGCTCCGGGCCAGCAGCCGACACTGGTCAATCACTGTAGTCGCCACCGCAGGTGGTCCCCGAACCGGGGCCGGAGACGCAGGTGCCATTGCCGAGGTGGCTACCAAACGGTATTACGCCGAACCCGTTAGGGTCCCCTGTGGGCGGGAAATGCCAGAACCGGCGCGAATACAAGAGGGGATCGAGCCATTGAGCAGCGCAAGCCTTGAGTGGAGTGACCTTGACCGGAAGGCGGTCGACGTCGTACGGGCCTTGGCGATGGACGCCGTGGAGAAGGCGGGATCGGGTCACCCCGGCACCGCGATGAGCCTCGCCCCCGCTGCCTACCTTCTCTTCCAGCGGGTCCTGCGTCATGACCCTTCGGATCCCAAGTGGGTGGGACGAGACAGGTTTGTCCTCTCCTGCGGGCATTCGAGCCTGACGCTCTACATTCAGCTCTACCTGTCCGGCTACGGCCTGGGCCTGGACGACCTCAAGGCGCTCCGGCAGTGGGGCAGCCTCACCCCGGGCCACCCCGAGTACGGTCACACCGCCGGTGTGGAGACCACCACCGGCCCGCTCGGCCAGGGCATCGGCAACGCGGTCGGCATGGCCATGGCGGCCCGGCGCGAGCGCGGCCTGTTCGACCCGGACGCCGCGCCCGGCACCTCGCCGTTCGACCACATGATCTGGTGCTTCGCCTCCGAGGGTGACATCGAGGAGGGCATCAGCCACGAGGTCAGCGCCCTCGCGGGGCACCAGAAGCTCGGCAACCTGGCCGTGATCTTCGACTCCAACCACATCTCCATCGAGGACGACACCCAGATCGCCCTGTCCGAGGACATCGCCAAGCGCTACGAGGCGTACGGCTGGCAGGTCCTGGAGGTCGACTGGACCAAGACGGGCGAGTACGTCGAGGACGTCCAGGCGCTGTACGAGGCGATGGAGGCGGCCCGCGCGGAGACCGAGCGGCCGACGTTCATCAAGCTCCGCACGATCATCGGCTGGCCGGCGCCGAACAAGCAGAACACCGGCAAGATCCACGGCTCGGCGCTGGGCGCCGAGGAGGTGGCCGCGACCAAGCGGGTCCTCGGCATGGACCCCGACAAGAGCTTCGTCGTCCCGGACGAGGTGCTGGCGCATGCGCGCGAGGTCGTCAAGCGCGGCCGGGACCTGCGCGCCGAGTGGGACAAGAGCTACCAGAGCTGGCGCGAGGCCAACCCCGAGCGGGCGGAGCTGTTCGACCGCATCTCCGCGCGCAAGCTGCCCGAGGGCTGGGACAAGGCCCTGCCGTCGTTCGAGGCCGGCACGTCGGTGGCCACCCGCAAGGCGTCCGGCGAGGTGCTGAGCGCGCTCGCGCCTGTGCTGCCGGAGCTGTGGGGCGGCTCGGCCGACCTCGCCGAGTCCAACAACACCACGATGAAGGGCGAGCCCTCCTTCATCCCGGACGAGTACCAGACCAAGGCGTTCCCCGGGAACCGGTACGGCCGGACGCTGCACTTCGGCATCCGCGAGCACGGCATGGGCGCGATCCTCAACGGCATCGCCCTGCACAACGGCACCCGCCCGTACGGCGGCACGTTCCTGGTCTTCAGCGACTACATGCGGCCGTCGGTGCGGCTCGCCGCGCTGATGAAGCTCCCGGTGATCTACGTGTGGACGCACGACTCGATCGGCCTCGGCGAGGACGGCCCGACCCACCAGCCGGTCGAGCACCTGTGGGCGCTGCGCGCCATCCCCGGCCTCGACGTCGTCCGCCCGGCCGACGCCAACGAGACGGCGGCCGCGTGGAAGGCCGTGCTCGAGCACACCGACCGCCCGGCGGGCCTCGCCCTCACCCGGCAGAACGTCCCCACCCTGGAGGGCACGGGCGACCCGGACGCCGTCGCGCGGGGCGGCTACGTCCTGCGGGACGCCTCGAACGGCCAGCCCGAGGTCGTCATCATCGGCACCGGCAGCGAGGTCCAGCTCGCCGTCGAGGCCCGCACGATCCTGGAGTCGCAGGGCATCCCGACCCGGGTGGTCTCGATGCCGTGCGTGGAGTGGTTCCGGGCGCAGGACGACGCCTACAAGCAGACCGTGCTGCCTCCCGCCGTCAAGGCGCGGGTCGCGGTCGAGGCGGGAATCTCGCTCGGCTGGCGGGAGTTCGTGGGAGATGCGGGCGAGGTCCTCGGGCTCGAGCACTTCGGCGCCTCCGCGCCGTACAAGACGCTCTTCGAGCAGTACGGCCTCACCGCCGACCGTGTCGTCGCCGCCGCCAAGGCCAGCCTGGCCAAGACGGGCGCCGACAAGGGCGAGACGACCGGAAACTGAGGGACAACGATGAATGAGAACCTGAAACGGCTGAGCGAGGCCGGAGTCTCCGTCTGGCTCGACGACATCTCCCGGGAGCGGCTGCGCTCCGGCAACCTCGCCGCCCTGATCCGCGAGAAGAACGTGACCGGGGTCACCTCCAACCCCACGATCTTCGCCTCCGCGCTGAGCAAGGGCGACGCCTACGACGCGCAGCTTCGCGACCTCGCCACCCGCGGGGTCTCCGTCGAGGAGGCCGTACGCGCGATCACGACGTTCGACATCCGCTGGGCGGCCGACGTGCTGCGGCCGGTCTTCGACGCCACCCGCGGGGTCGACGGGCGCGTGTCGATCGAGGTGGACCCGCGCCTGGCCCGCAAGACCGAGGCGACGATCGCCGAGGCCCGCGCGCTGTGGTGGCTGGTCGACCGGCCCAACGTGCACATCAAGATCCCGGCGACCGTCGAGGGCCTGCCGGCGATCACCCAGGCGATCTCCGAGGGCATCAGCGTGAACGTCACGCTGATCTTCTCGCTCGAGCGGTACCGCCAGGTGATGGACGCCTGGCTGAGCGGGCTGGAGAAGGCGAAGGCCAACGGCCTGAACCTGGCCACGATCGAGTCGGTCGCCTCGTTCTTCGTCAGCCGGGTGGACACCGAGATCGACAAGCGCCTCGACAAGATCGGCACGCCGGAGGCCGCCGAACTGAAGGGCAAGGCCGCCGTGGCCAACGCCCGCCTGGCGTACGCCGCGTACGAGGAGGTCATGAACTCGCCGCGCTGGCAGGCGCTGCGCGCGGCCGGTGCGCACCCGCAGCGCCCGCTGTGGGCCTCCACCGGCGTGAAGAACCCCGACTACCCGGACACCTTGTACGTGGAGCAGCTCGTCACGGCCGGCGTGGTCAACACGATGCCGGAGAAGACGCTGGACGCGACGGCCGACCACGGGCGGATCTCCGGCGACACGGTCCGCCCCTTCTACCAGCAGGCGTGGGACGTCATGGCCTCGCTCAAGCAGGTCGGCATCGACTACGACGACGTGGTCCGCGTGCTGGAGGAGGAGGGCGTCGAGAAGTTCGAGACGTCCTGGAACGAGCTGCTCGAGACCATCGACGGCGAACTGCGGAAGGCCTGAGCTACAGATGACAATCGAGGTGACCCTCGGCGACGCGGCGGACGCCGTCAAGGCGGTCAAGGACAAGCTCGTGGCCGAGGGGGTGCCCGCGGCCCTCGCCGCGGGCGACTCCACGCTGTGGGGCCCGCAGGCGCAGTCCGAGGCCGCCATCCGGCTGGGCTGGCTGAACCTGCCCCAGACGAGCCGGGAGCTGCTGCCGGAGATCGCCAAGCTGGTGGAGCGGGCCCGCGCCCAGGGCCTGGACCACGTGGTGCTCGCCGGCATGGGCGGCTCCTCCCTCGCCCCCGAGGTGATCTGCGCCACGTACGACGTGCCGCTGACCGTCCTCGACACCACCGACCCGCAGCAGGTGCGGCGCGCGCTCGCCGACCGGCTCGACCGCACGATCGTGGTGGTGGCGAGCAAGAGCGGCGGCACGATCGAGACCGACAGCCACCGGCGCGTCTACGAGCAGGCGTTCCGGGACGCGGGCATCGACCCGCGGATCGTGGTCGTCACCGACCCCGGCTCCCCGCTGGAGCGGACGGCCGTCGAGGCCGGCTACCCGGTCGTGCTGGCCGACCCGAACGTGGGCGGCCGCTACAGCGCGCTCAGCGCGTTCGGCCTGGTGCCGAGCGCCCTGGCGGGCGTGGACGTGGCGAAGCTGCTCGACGACGCCGCCGCGGTGGCGCCGCTGCTGGCCCGCAATGAGGGCAACCCCGGTCTGGAGCTCGGCGCGCTGCTCGGCGCGCAGGCACTGCGGGGACGCGACAAGCTGATCCTGCGCGACGCCCCCTCCGACATCACCGGCCTGCCCGACTGGATCGAGCAGCTCATCGCCGAGTCGACCGGCAAGGAGGGCAAGGGCATCCTGCCCGTCGTCGGCGCCGAGGCCGCGGAGGCGGACGACCAGTTCCTCGTCACCATCGGGCCCGACAGCGGCACCACCGTCGAGGGCCCGCTCGGCGCGCAGTTCCTCGTCTGGGAGTACGCCACGGCGATCGCGGGCCGGGTGATCGGGATCAACCCGTTCGACCAGCCGAACGTGGCCGAGTCGAAGGAGAACACCACCAGGATCCTGCAGGAGGCCGGGGACGGGCCGCTGCCGACCGGCACGCCGGTGCTCACCGACGGCCCGGTCGAGGTGTACGGCGACCTGCCCGGCGACCTCAAGAACCTGGCCGACGTCCTCACCTGGCTGCTGCGCGCCATTCCCGAGCGCGGCTACCTGGCGATCATGGCGTACCTCGACCGCGAGGCCGCGTTCGACGCCGCGACCGTCGGCGAGGCGTCCTTCGAGGAGATGACCGACACCTGGGCCAGGGCCGACGTCGCCACCCTGCGGGCGCTGCTCGACTACCGCACCCACCACGCGGTCACGTTCGGCTGGGGCCCGCGCTTCCTGCACTCCACGGGGCAGTACCACAAGGGCGGACCCGCGACCGGCGTGTTCCTGCAGATCACCGGGGCGGTGACCGAGGACGTCGAGGTCCCCGGCAAGCCGTACACGCTGGGCAGGCTGCAGCTCGCGCAGGCGCTGGGCGACCTGGGCGCCCTGACCTCCCGCGGCAGGCCGGCCGTGCGCCTGCACCTCACCGACCGCGTCGCCGGCGTCAGGCACCTGCTCTCCGTGGCGGAGGAGCTCTGACCATGCGATGCGTTACTGGCGAAGCGCCCGTCGGCAGGGAGGACACATGACGGAGCGAAAGGAGCCGCAGGCCCCCGCCGGCGGCGCCACGGCCCGCACGGGGGATGACCTCACGAGCGCGGAACGGGCGGTGTTGGCCGCCGCCCGGGCCGCCACGACGGGGACGGCCGAGCCGGGCATGGCCGCCAACCCGCTGCGCGACCCGCGCGACCGGCGCCTGCCCCGGGTGGCCGGGCCGTGCGTGCTCGTGCTGTTCGGCGTCACCGGCGACCTCGCCAAGCGCAAGCTGCTGCCGGCGATCTACGACCTGGGGAACCGGGGGCTGCTGCCCCCGGGCTTCTCCCTGGTCGGCTTCGCCCGCCGCGACTGGGCGCACGAGGACTTCGCCCAGGTCACGTACGAGGCGGTCAAGGAGCACGCGCGGACGCCGTTCCGCGAGGAGGTCTGGAAGCAGCTCAGCGAGGGCATCCACTTCTGCCCGGGCGAGTTCAGCGACGACGGCGCCTTCGACGTGCTCGCCATGATGCTCAAGGAGATCGACGAGACCCGGGGCACCGGCGGCAACTACGCCTTCTACCTGTCGGTGCCGCCGAAGTTCTTCCCGCTGGTGATCCAGCAGCTCAAGCGGACGAACCTGGCCAAGGCCCCTGCGGGCTCCTGGCGCCGGGTCGTCATCGAAAAGCCGTTCGGGCACGACCTGAAGAGCGCCAGGGAGCTCAACGAGATCACCAGCGCGGTGTTCCCGGAGAGCTCGGTCTTCCGGATCGACCACTACCTCGGCAAGGAGACCGTCCAGAACATCCTGGCGCTCCGGTTCGCCAACACGCTGTACGAGCCGATCTGGAACCGCGGCTACGTCGACCACGTCCAGATCACGATGGCCGAGGACATCGGCATCGGCGGCCGGGCCGGCTACTACGACGGCATCGGCGCCGCCCGCGACGTGATCCAGAACCACCTGCTTCAGCTCCTCGCGCTGGTCGCGATGGAGGACCCCACGTCCTTCGACGCCGACGCGCTGCGCCGGGAGAAGGAAAAGGTGCTGCGCGCCGTCAAGCTCCCCGCCGACCTGGCCACCGGCACCGCCCGCGGCCAGTACTTGCGGGGCTGGCAGGGCGGCGAGCCCGTCGTCGGCTACCTGGAGGAGCAGGGCATCTCCCCCGACTCCACCACCGAGACGTACGCCGCGGTGAAGCTGGAGGTGGCCAACCGCCGGTGGGCGGGGGTGCCGTTCTACCTGCGGACGGGCAAGCGGCTCAGCCGCCGCATGACCGAGGTGGCCGTGGTCTTCCAGCGGGCGCCGCACCTGCCGTTCAGCAAGGACGACACGGAGATCCTCGGGCACAACGCGCTGGTCATCCGCGTGCAGCCGGACGAGGGCATCACCGTGCGCTTCGGCTCCAAGGTGCCGGGCACCGCCATGGAGGTCAGGGACGTCAACATGGACTTCGCCTACGGCGAGTCGTTCATGGAGTCCTCCCCCGAGGCGTACGAGCGGCTGCTGCTCGACGTGCTCATCGGCGACCCGCCGCTGTTCCCGCACCAGCGGGAGGTGGAGCTGTCGTGGCAGATCCTGGACCCGATCGAGGAGTTCTGGGCCTCCCAGGGCAGGCCCGAGGGGTACGTGTCCGGCTCCTGGGGTCCCGCCTCGGCCGACGCGATGCTGGCCAGGGACGGGCGCGCCTGGAGGCGGCTGTGAGCGAGGCGCGCCCGGGAGCGGGCGGACGTTCCGGACGGAGCGAGCGGAGAGCGGTGTGACGACCTTCAACCTGACCGAGACGACCGCGTCGAAGATCTCCTCGACGCTCACCCGCCTGCGGCATCAGATGGGCGCGCCCGCCGTCGGCATGGTGCTGACGCTCGTCGTGGTGGTGGACGAGGCGGGGCAGTACGACGCCCTGCGCGCGGCCACCGAAGCGGCGCGCGAGCACCCCTCGCGCATCCTGATCGTGATCAGCCGCGATCCGGCCGAGCCCGACCGGCTGGACGCCGAGATCCGCGTGGGCGAGTCGGCGCCCGGCGAGGTCGTGCTGCTGCGCCTGTACGGCGAGCTGACCGAGCACGCCGACTCGGTGATCATGCCGCTGCTGCTCACCGACACGCCGGTGGTGGTGTGGTGGCCGGGCCAGTGCCCGGATATCCCCGCCAAGCATCCCATCGGGCAGCTCGGCAGCCGCCGCATCATGGACGCCAGGTCGGCCCCGGACCCGGTCGCCGCGGTCTCCTCGCGGGCCGCCAGCTACGTCCCCGGCGACACCGACCTGGCCTGGACGCGGCTGACGCCGTGGCGCAGCCTGCTCGCCGCCGCCTTCGACCAGCCCGTCGGGAAGATCACCGGGGGCGTGGTGGAGGCCGCGGCGGGCAATCCCAGCGCCCCGCTGCTGGCCGCCTGGCTGTGCGACCGGCTGGATGCGCCGATCGAGATCGCCGACTCCGCCGGCCCCGGCCTGACCGGTGTGCGGCTGTCCGTCGAGGGCGGCGGCGAGCTGACGTTGAGCAGGACCGACGCCAGGCTCGCCACGCTGTCGCGGCCCGGTCACCCCGACCGGCGGGTCGCCCTGGCCCGCAGGCCGACCTCGGAGCTGCTGGCCGAGGAGCTGCGCAGGCTCGACCCCGACGACATCTACGCCGCCGCGATCCGCCGCCTGGCGGCGATGAAGGGGCGGGGACGGTCGTGACCGGCGTGCCCACCGTCATCGTCCACCGCGACGCCGAGGTGCTGGCCCAGGCCGTGGCCGCCCGCCTCATCACGCGGCTGGTGGACACCCAGGCGGCCCGCGGATCGGCGCACCTGGTGCTGACCGGCGGCACCGTGGGCATCGCGACGCTCGCCGCCCTCGCGGGGACGGCGGCGCACGACGCCATCGATTGGCGGGCGCTCGACATCTGGTGGGGCGACGAGCGGTTCCTGCCGACCGGCCATCCCGAGCGCAACGAGACCGGGGCCCGCCGGGCCCTGCTCGACCACGTCGACGTGGACCCGGCCCGGGTGCACCCGATGCCCGGCCCCGACTCGGGGATGACCGCGGAGGAGGCCGCCGAGGCGTACGCGGTGGAGCTGGCCAAGGCGGCCAGGCCCGAAGACCACGGACCGGTCCCCTCGTTCGACGTGCTGCTGCTCGGCATGGGCCCCGACGCCCACGTGGCGTCGCTGTTCCCCGGCCAGCCGGCCGTCTACGAGGAGGAGCGGCCGGTCGTGTCCGTGCACGGCTCCCCCAAGCCGCCGCCGACCCGGCTGTCGCTGACGTTCCCCGCGCTGCGGGCCGCCAGGGAGATCTGGGTCGTCGCGGCGGGCGAGGAGAAGGCGCAGGCGGTCCGGATGGCGCTGTCCGACGCCGGACCGTTCCAGGTGCCGGCCGCCGGGGCGCGCGGGCGGCAGCGCACGCTGTTCCTGCTCGACCGCGCCGCCGCGCACAAGATCCCGCCGTCCCTGGGGCGCATCGCCTCCCCCTGACGGGAGACCACGACGGAACGGCCGGGCCGGGGCCACCCACCCC
>JADGHC010000190.1 GCA_019689655.1 Microbispora sp. | reverse complement strand
AAGGGCGGGGGGGGCCGGCGGGGGGGGGGCCGGCCGGGCCCGGGCGGCCCCCCCCCCCCGCGGCCGGTCGCGGCACCCGCCGGGGCCACCGGTCGTGGCCGTTCGCCCGGTTCCTGGTACGCCGCCTCCTGACGGCCCTGCTGCTGGCGGTGGGGATCACGCTGGTCACCTTCGTGCTGACCAACCTGGTCCCCGGCGACCCGGTGACGGCCAACCTCGGCCAGCAGGCGCTCGGGGACCCGGCGATCGTCGCCCAGTGGCGGGCCGACCACGGCCTCGACCGGCCGCTGCCGCAGCAGTACCTCATGCACCTGAAGGGGCTCCTGCACGGCGACCTCGGCGTCAGCCAGCAGAGCCACCGGCCGGTGAGCGACGACCTGGCCGAGTTCGTCCCCGCCACCCTGGAGCTGGCCGGGGCCGCGATCCTGGTGTCGCTGATCATCGGCGTGGCGTCCGGCGTGATCGCCGCGCTGCGCCGGGACCGTCTGTCCGACCACGTGCTGCGGGTGCTGAGCCTGGTCGGCATCTCGGTGCCGACGTTCTGGCTCGCGCTGGTGGCGTTCTACGTGTTCTTCTTCCGGCTGCGGATCACGCCGGGCAGCGGCCGCATCGACCCGGGAATGACCCCGCCGCCGCAGGTCACCGGGCTCTACACGATCGACGCGGCGCTGTCGGGCCAATGGGATGTGTTCGCATCCGCCGTCGGCCACCTGGCCGCCCCGGCGCTCGTGCTCGCCCTCTACACGATCGGCCTGCTCACCCGCTTCACCCGCTCGGCCGTGCTGGAGGTGCTCGGGCAGGACTACGTACGCGCCGCCCGCGCCAAGGGTCTGCCCGGCCGGGTGGTGCTGTTCCGGTACGTCCTGCGCCCGGCGCTGGTGCCCGTCATCACGGTCGCCGGGCTCGCGTTCGGCAGCCTGCTGTCCGGCACCGTGCTGGTCGAGGCGGTCTTCGCCTGGCCCGGCATCGGCCAGTACGCCTACAAGAGCGCCACCTCCCTCGACCTGCCGGCCGTCATGGGCGTCGGCCTGGTCGTCGGCGTGGTCTACCTCGTCATCAACCTGGTCGTCGACGTGCTGTACGGCGTCATCGACCCGAGAGTGAGGGTCTCGTGAAGCGCGCCGGCCTGTTCGCGCGCACCCGCGTGAGCCGGCTCCCGCGGGCGTGGCGGCGGCCCCTGGCGGTCGCCGGCGCCGTCGTCGCGCTGGCATGGGTCGTGGTCGCGCTGGCCGCGCCGGTGCTCGCGCCGCACGACCCGCTGGCGCAGGAGCTGCCCAGGCTCGCCCCGCCCGGCCCCGGCCACTGGCTCGGCACCGACCAGCTCGGCCGCGACATCCTCAGCCGGATCATGTACGGCGCGCGGGTGTCCATCCCGCTCACGCTGCTGCTGGTGGCGCTGTCGGTGCTGATCGGCGGGGCGCTCGGCGCGTGCGCCGGATACTTCGGCCGGTGGGTGGACGAGACGATCATGCGCCTGGCCGACCTCGTGTTCGCCTTCCCCACCGTCATCCTCGCGATGGTCGTCGCCGCCGCCCTCGGGGCGAGCCTCGGCAACGCGGTGCTCGCCGTGCTCGTCGTCGCCTGGCCCGCGTATGCGCGGGTCACCCGCGGGCTCGTGCTCGGCGTACGGGAGCGGGAGTTCGTGCTGAGCGGCAGGCTGCTGGGCTTTTCCGCCTGGCGGTCGCTGCGCGTGGACGTGCTGCCGAACGTCACCGGGCCCGTCCTGGTGCTCGCCACCCTCGACATCGGCACCGCGCTGCTGCTGCTTTCCGGCCTGTCGTTCCTCGGGCTCGGCGCCAAACCGCCCTCCCCCGAATGGGGCGCGATGGTCGCCGCGGGCGTGGAGGTCTTCGACAGCTGGTGGGTCGCGACCTTCCCCGGCCTGGCGATCCTGACGGTCGTCCTCGCGTTCAACTTCCTCGGCGACACGCTGCGCGACGCGCTCGATCCGCGTACCGCAAGGGCGATCAAGGAGCGTGCGCTGTGACCACCGCGTTGACGATCGAGGGGCTGCGGGTGTCGATCGGCGGCCACGACGTGCTGCACGGCGTCGACCTGACCCTGGAGGCGGGACGCGTGCACGGCCTGGCCGGTGAGAGCGGCTCGGGCAAGACCATGACCGGCCTCGCCGTGCTCGGCCTGCTCCCCCACGGCTCCCGCGTGTCGGGACGGATCACCTTCGGCGGGCGCAACCTGCTGGAGATGCCGGTCCGCGAGCTCAACGAGGTGCGCGGCGCGAAGATCGCCATGGTCTTCCAGGACCCCGCGACCAGCCTGCACCCGATGCTGACGGTGGAGCGGCAGCTCACCGAGCACATGCGCCACCACCTCGGCGTCGGCAGGAAGGAGGCGCGGGAGCGGGCCGCCGGCCTGCTGGCCAAGGTGCGCATCCCCGGCCCGGAGGAGGCGCTGAAGCGCTACCCGCACCAGTTCTCCGGCGGCATGCGGCAGCGGATCGCCATCGCCGTCGCGCTGGCCTGCGAGCCCGAGGTGCTGATCGCCGACGAGCCGACGACCGCGCTCGACGTCACCGTGCAGGCCGGGATCCTCCGCCTGCTGCGCGGTCTGTGCGACGAGCTGGGCCTGGCCGTCCTCCTCGTCACCCACGACCTCGGGGTGATGTCGGCGGTCGCCGACGAGGTGAGCGTGATGAAGGACGGGCGGGTCGTGGAGACCGGCCCGCGCGGCCGGGTGCTGCGCGAGCCGCGCCACCCCTACACCCGCTCGCTGCTCGACGCCCTGCCCGTGCCTCCCGGGGAGAACTCGCCATGACCGCACCGCTGTTGTCCGTGGAGGACCTGGTCGTGGAGCACCGCACGCCGGGCCGTCCGCTCGTGCGGGCGGTGGCCGGCGCCAGCCTGCACGTGGCCGCCGGCGAGGTGGTCGGCCTGGTCGGCGAGTCGGGCTGCGGCAAGTCCACCCTGGCCCGGGCCGTGTGCGGGCTGCACCGCGCGGCGTCGGGACGGATCCGTGTCGGCGGGCATCCGGTGACGCCCCTCGGGCTGCGCCGCCGGGACCCGGCGCTCACCGGCGTGCAGATGGTGTTCCAGGATCCGTACTCCTCGCTGAACCCGCGCCGCCGCGTGGGCGCGCAGATCGCCGACGGGCTTCGTACGGCGGGCGACACCACGACCAGCCCCGCCGACCTGCTCGAACGGGTCGGGCTGCCGCGCGCATTCGCCGGCCGTTACCCGCACGAGTTCTCCGGCGGGCAGCGGCAGCGCATCGCGATCGCGCGGGCGCTCGCCGCCCGGCCGTCGCTGCTGATCGGGGACGAGCCGATCTCCGCCCTGGACGCCTCGGCCCAGGCGCAGGTGGCGCGCCTGATGCGCGACCTCGCCGTGGAGTCCGGCGCGGGCCTGCTGTTCATCAGCCACGACCTGTCCGTCGTACGGCTGATCGCCGACCGGATCGCGGTGATGTACCTCGGCAAGATCGTGGAGACCGGGCCGACGGCACAGGTGTGGGCCGATCCGAAGCACCCGTACACGCGGGCGCTGCTCGCGGCGATCCCCTCCCCCGACGGCGCCGGGGTGCTGCCCGCCGAACTGCCCGGGGACGTGCCGGACCCGGCCGATCCTCCCGCAGGCTGCCGGTTCCACCCCCGCTGCCCGCTCGTCATGGACGTGTGCCGGGAACGCGAGCCGGACTTCGGGCCGGTGGCCTGCTGGCTGCACGAGCGGGAGCCGTCCGTCCCGTCATGATCGACCCGCTCATGCTGGAGGACGTACGCGCGGGGATGACCGAAGCGGGCGTCGACGCCCTCGTGCTGCGGCCCTCCCCGGACTTCCGGTACCTGCGGGCGCGCCCGGCCGGGCGTACCGGGACGGACGGACGGGAGACGAGCGGCCGGGCGGCGGACGGGCGCGAGGCGGGCTATCTCGTGGTGGCGCTCGACGGGCCGCCCGCCGAGGCCGGCGACCCCGCGCAGGCGGCGGCCCTCGTTCCGCCGGCGGCCCGCCGCGTGGCGGTGGACCCGCAGATGCCCGCCGCCGAGCTGTTCGCGCTGCGCCTCGACGCGGAGCTGGTGCTGGCCTCGGCCGTGCTCGCGCCGCTCCGCCTGCGCAAGCGCGCCGACGAGGTGGCCGCGATGCGGCACGCCGCCGCGGCGGCCGACGCCGTGCTGCTCGCCGCCCGCGAGCTGTCGTGGTTCGGCGCCACCGAGCTGGCGATGGCCCGCAGGCTGCGGGCGATGCTCGCCGAGACGGGCTGCGAAGGGGCTCCCGCCGTACTCGTGGCGGCGGGCGAGCACTCCGCCGACCCGCGCCACCGGCCGTGCGATCGGGTGATCAACCCCGGCGACGCGCTGCTCGTCTCGGTCGGCGGGCGCTGGAACGGCTACTGCGCCGAGGTCGCCCGGGTCTTCGCGGTCGCCGAGCCGCCGGAGGACTTCGACGCCATGTACTCGGTCGTCCTCGCCGCGCAGCGGGCCGCCGTCGACCTCGTACGCCCCGGGGTGGCGTGCGCCGATGCCGCGACGATCGCCCGCGAGGTCATCGACGGCAGCGGCTACGGCGCCTACGCCGCCGCCCGCGCCGGCCGGGGCATCGGGCTGAGCCCGGCCGAGGGACCCTGGCTGGCGGGCGGGGAGAGGTTCGAGGCCGGGATGACCGTCTGCCTGGAGCCCGCCATCTACCTGCCCGAGCTCTTCGGCGCCCGCGTGGCCGACGTGGTCGTGTGCGGCGAGGACGGGCCGGAGCTGCTCAGCACCGGCTCCCGCGCGCTGCACGTCCTCGACCGGTAGACCGGCCGCGGCGCACCCGGTCGTCACCGGGCGGGCCGTCAGACGGGTGGCTCGGGGTCGTACTGCATGTGCCTGCGCACCTCGCGGGCCCGGTCGGTCCCCCCGAGCCGTGCCACCGGGTGGAGCGCCATGCCGATGCCCGCCGAGACCCCGGACGAGGTGACGACGTCGCCGTCGTCGACGAAGCGCTCCTCGCGCCGGACGTCGATGGTCGGGTCGAGCTCCTCCACCTGGTCGAACAGCAAGATCCCGACCCTCGTCATGCCCCCATCCTCGCGTAGGGGGCGTACGGAGACGAAAGCACCGGCAAGAGTGGGCAAATAGTCGCTATCAGCACCAGCAACCACAGGAGGCTCGATAGAGGATAGAAAGGTCATTTTCCCGAAGCTTGCGCGGGTCGGGCAGAGATCCGCGGCCGGGGACATGCCATCGGGGGAGGATCCATGACCACGACCGAGACGACGCCGGGCAGGACCACGACCGGCGCGACGACCGCCAGGGGCCGGACGTCCCGCACCCGGACGACGGCCACTCCGCCCGCGCCCACTCCGGCTCCGCCCGCGGAGATGAAGGAGGAGCACCGGCCCCAGCTGGACCTCAACCTGCCGTTCATGCGGCTCCAGTTGCGAGCGCCCGAAATGCACCTGCCGCACGTCGGCATGCCGCACATCAGCGGCCGTGACGTGGGGCATGCCATGGAGGTCGCCCGGACCTTCCTCCCGCCGCCGGAGCGCATCATGTACTACGGCGGCCTCGGCGCGCTGGCCGCGCTCGGGATCCTCGATTGGCCGGTGGCCGCGGCGATCGGCGCCGGCACGATGATCGCGCAGCGGGCGAAGGCCCGCGAGCAGCGCTGGTCTCCGCTCGCCGCCCCGCAGAAGGAGACCCGCGGAGCGGCCACACCGGGTACGCCCGCCACCGCGGCGGGAACCCCGGGCGCGCAGGCGTCGGCGGGGCGGGAGACCGGCAGGAGAACCACCACGGCCAAGAGCGCGGCGAAGACCTCGACCACCACCGGCCGGCGGACCAGGGCCGGCGCCACCAAGTAACGCGGGGGCGCCCGGCACGGATCCGCGAACCGGCGCGGGCGGGCAGCGGAAGGCGGCAGCCGGCCGGGCAGCGGCCCGCGGAGGGCGGCACACGGGGAGCGACACGGGGGAAACGGAGGACGACACCGGAAGAGGGCGACACGGCACGCAGCCGGCGGCCGCGGGCCGTCGGGGAAACGGGCGTGCCCGGGGCGGCGCGCCACCGGGTCGCCGGGCCACCGCGGCAACCGCCGCGGGGTGCCTTGCACCCGGCGGGAAGACCATGACCCCGGCGTCGCCCGGCACGGCGACGCGCGAGGGCGCACACACCGCGCCGGGTCCTTGATCGGGGACGGCGCCGGGTCCTTGATCGGGGACGCGGCAGGGGACGCGTGATCAGCGCGTGTACCCGAAACGGTCACACACCGTTCACCGAACGGTAACCTGAACTACGCCGTTTTGGGAGGTTTATGGGTCATGCTCCCAGAGAAGCCGATTTGTCCTACTGAGGTGTGAAGTGTCTGAGTTCCTCGCCGCCGTACTCTCCCGGGCGGCCATCATGGTCCTGGAAGCGCTGCTCGTGCGCCTCATCCAGGCTCTCGTGACGTCGGCCTTCCGCGTCAACCTGCCGCAGGCCGCCTGACCGGCGCGGTATCCGTGCAACGCGGGCCGGCACCGGCCCCGTAACCCAGCAACCACCCCGAGAGGAGTGGCCGATTCGAAATCGGCACCGGCCCGGAACGGCGGCCGGAGACAGGGCAGCCCGGCCCGCCCGTAGACCACCGGGCCGGCGGATCCCCGCTCCTCCGGAACCTCCGGCCGGGCAGCGGTAGGACCGACTCTGCCGGCCGAAAAGGTCGCCCTCCGCCGCGACCGCCACGCCACAACCGCAGCACAACATGCGGCCGCCCCCGGCGCCCGGGACCACCGGACCGGGGGTTTCCCTCCGGAACCACCGGCAGCGGTTGGGCCGCAGCCGGCGGCTCCCTGCCTGCCGGAAAGGCCAGCGGTCCACCGCGACCGCCCACTCCGCCCGCAGCGGTTGCCCTTCGTGCGGCGGCCGGTGGCCCGCCAGCGCATCAGGCCCGCGCGCGGCCCGCCGCCTTCCCGGAATCGCGGGCCCGCAGGCTCGGTCATCCGCGCGGGGAGTCAGTCCTTGATGGCGTCCTTGATCTTGCCTGCGGCGTCCTTCACCTTCTCGCCGGCTTGCTTCATGTGGCTCTCCGACTGGTCGGCCCGGCCCTCGTCCTCCAGGCTCTCGTCGTCCGTGATCTTGCCGAGCCCTTCCTTGACCTTGCCCGCGGCCTCTTCCGCCTTGTTGCGGAGCTTGTCGTCCTTGCCCATCGGGATGCCCCCTCGATCTCCGAAGCTGACCAGCTGCCCCTTTCCGCTGGCGAAGGGCCTAAACGTCGCGCCACTCGCGCCCTGCACACACAACCCATCAAAACGGTCAAAAGTGATGAATCGGGCGTACGCTAGAAATAAGGACTGCAGCACACACCTCTGAAGGGTGGTGTGACGGATGACACACAGTGCCGACATCGGGACGCATCCCGACATCATGCAACTGCGTGCTCGCTACGAGGCCGCCGCGGCGAATCCCGCCGCGCAGCTCGCCGATGGTCTCACGCTCCTGAGCGGCCTGTATCTGGCGCTCTCACCGTGGATCGTCGGGTTCAGCGGCACGCGGACACCGCTCGCCGTCAACAACCTGATCACGGGCCTCGCCGTGGCGCTCCTGGCGATGGGGTACAGCTCGGCGTTCGGGCGCACCTACGGAATCTCCTGGGTCGCCCCGCTGCTCGGTATCTGGACCATCATCGCCCCTTGGGTGATCCGCGGGGGGATGGCGACCACCTCAACGATCATCAGCAACGTGATCGTGGGCGCGCTCATCCTGCTCTTCGGCCTGGCGACGATGCGATTCGGCATGATGGAGCGCGAGCGGCCCGGCGGCTTCCGCACGGGACCGGCGCACATGGGACCGGCCCACTGACCGGTCCGTACGGCAACGGGCGGCGCCCTCGTCGGCCCGCTCCGGGACGCGGCGCGCGGGCGCGGCGGACCCGGACGCCGGGCCGGCGCCGCGGCCGTTTCGTCACCGGCTCCCGTTAGTCTCGTCTTGCGGCAGACGAGAGGATGGTGGCGGCGTGACGACGACGGCTCCCGTCGCGAGTCCGGTGGACTTCGCGGCCTACGGCGACTACACCATCAAGGCGGCCACGCGGCCGGACGGATCGTTCGAGCGGCCCCTTTACCGCTTCCGCGACCGCGTGACGGCGGACGGTAGCGGCGCATATCCCGCCGAGCCCGGCCGCTATCACCTGTACGTGTCGCTGGCCTGCCCCTGGGCGCACCGCTCGGTCATCGTCCGGGCGCTACTCGGCCTGGAGGACGTCGTGTCGATGTCCGTGGTCGATCCCGTGCGCGACGGGCGCGGGTGGGCGTTCCGCGAGGGCCCCGGCCACGGCCCCGACGAGCTCAACGGCTTCACGCTGCTGCGGGAGGCGTACGAGGCGACCGAACCCGGCTACGACGGCCATGTGTCGGTTCCCGTGCTGTGGGACCGCCGCACCCGCAGGATTGTCAGCAACAACTTCCCCGACATCAGCCTCGACCTCGGACAGGCGTTCGCAGGGTGGGCAAAGCCGTGGATCGACCTCTATCCGGAGGAGCTGCGCGACGACATCGACGCACTCAACGAGCGCATCTACACCGACGTCAACAACGGCGTATACAAGTGCGGCTTCGCCGAAAGCCAGGAAGCGTACGAGGCGGCGGTGACGACGCTGTTTTCGACCCTCGACGAACTCGAGGAGCGCCTGGCCGGCAGCCGCTACCTGTTCGGCGACCGGCTCACCGAGGCCGACGTCCGGCTGTGGGTCACGCTGGTCCGGTTCGACACGGTGTACGTGACCCACTTCAAGGCGAACCTGCGCCGTCTGGTCGACTACCCCAACCTCTGGCGCTACGCCCGGGAGCTGTATGCGATCCCGGCGTTCGGCGGCACGACGAACTTCGACCACATCAAGCGGCACTACTACGGCACCCACCCGAAGATCAATCCGCTGCGCATCGTGCCCGCCGGGCCGCACATCGACTGGAGCCTGTAACCCGCAGGCCCCGCTGCGTCACCCGATCGAGCGGCACCGTCACATCGGCGAGCTCCTCGAGCTGTTCGGGGCGTTGACGCACGAAGCCGATCTCATGAATACTCGAATGTAGTTCGAGGGGGAGTACCCGGCTTACTCAGCGTCGTCATCACGGCCGCCGCCGATGGGCGTCCCGGCGCGAGGGTCACCATCACCGGTGGCGCGGGGAGACCGTCGGCCTGCCATGCCGATCCCGCCGCACGCGGCAGGTCATGGAGGTTGACGATGTCGGTGCCCCTCTGGGTCTGGGCCGCGGTTTTGGCGGTCATCCTCTCCATGCTCGCCGTGGACCTGTTCGCCCATCGCCGGGCGCACGTCGTGGGGGTCCGCGAAGCGCTGGGCTGGTCCGGCGTGTGGATCGCGCTCGGCCTCGGCTTCGGGGCCGTGGTATGGGCCATCTGGGGGCCCGAGGCGGGCGGGGAGTACCTCACCGGCTACCTCATCGAGAAGTCCCTGGCCGCCGACAACGTCTTCGTGATCGCACTGCTGTTTTCGTACTTCGCGGTCCCCCGCGAGCTGCAGCACCGGGTGCTGTTCCTCGGCGTGCTCGGCGCGCTGGTCTTCCGCGCGGCGTTCATCGGGGCGGGGGCCGTCCTGCTCGCCCGCTTCCACTGGATCTTGTACGTCTTCGGCGCGTTCCTGCTCTACACCGGCGTGAAGATGGCCGTGCATTCGCAGATCGAGGTGCACCCCGACCGCAATCTCGTGCTGCGTGCGATGCGCAGGCTCGTCCCCGTCACGGACTCCTACCGGGGCCAGCGGTTCCTCGTACGGCAAGGCGGCGGGCGCGCCGGTGGCCGCTGGGCCGCGACTCCGCTGCTGGCCGTGCTGGTCGCGGTGGAGACCAGCGACATCGTCTTCGCCGTCGACTCGATCCCCGCGATCTTCGCCGTCACCGCCGAGCCGTTCCTCGTCTTCACCTCCAACGCGTTCGCGATCCTGGGGCTGCGGGCGATGTACTTCCTGCTTGCCGGTGCCATGCGCCGGTTCGGCTACCTGCGCTACGGCCTGGCGGCGATCCTCGTGTTCGTCGGCGCGAAGATGCTGCTGGCCGACGTGTACAAGATCCCGATCTGGCTGTCGCTGGCGGTGATCTGCGCCTGCCTGCTGATCGCCGTGGGCGCGAGCCAGTACCGGAACCGGCGTGAGGAGCGCAACGGCGGGCAGCCGGCGATCCGGGAGCACGGGTAGCGGGCCCGCTCGCCCGGCGGACGCGCAGTCCACGGTCCAGAATCGATCTTTCCCCCGGGAGCGGTGATCTGTACTCTCCCCACGGCGGGCATGTACGGCCCGGGTATTCTCCCCGCGTGGCCGGGGCCTCAGGAGGGACGTTCGGCGCAATGATCAGCGAGATCCTGCCCCCGTGGGTGGCGTCGGCAGAGAGCTTCGGCGACGTGCCGGAGGAGACGCTGCTCCCGGAGGAGAGGCCGTTCATCGCGCAGGCCGTCGACCGGCGGCGGCGTGAGTTCGTCACCGGACGCCACTGCGCCCGGCTCGCGCTGGCCCGGATCGGCGTGCCGCCGGGACCGATCCCGCGCGGCGAGCGGGGCGCGCCGGTCTGGCCGGCCGGCACGGTCGGCAGCATCACGCACTGCTCCGGCTACCGTGCGGCGGCCGTCGCCCCCGCCCACCTCGCGCGCGCGATCGGCATCGACGCCGAACCGCACGAGCCCCTCC
>JADGHC010000189.1 GCA_019689655.1 Microbispora sp. | reverse complement strand
CTGTCCATCCCGGCGCCGTCCTGGTATGTGGTCTCGCTGATCCCGTCCTTCCTGATCTACGCGATCACCATGCTCGGCGAGACGAACCGCGTGCCCTTCGACCTCCCCGAGGGCGAGGGCGAGCTGGTCGGCGGCTTCCACACCGAGTACTCCTCCTCGCTCAAGTTCGCGATGTTCATGCTCGCCGAGTACGTGAACGTCTTCACGGTCTCGGCGATGGCGATCACGCTGTTCTTCGGCGGCTGGCGGGCCCCGTGGCCGATCTCCCTGTGGCACGGTGCGAACACCGGCTGGTGGCCGCTGCTGTGGTTCCTCATCAAGCTGATCATCGCGTTCGGCTTCTTCGTCTGGGTCCGCGCCTCGCTGCCGCGCGTACGGTACGACCAGCTCATGGCGTTCGGCTGGAAGGTGCTGATCCCGGTCAACCTGGCCTGGATCCTCATGGCCGCCACGTTCCGGGCGCTGCGCGTCCCCGAGGCCAACCGGACGATCGTCTTGACCATCGGCGCGATCGTCCTCGTCGGCGCCCTCGCGATCTGGCTGCGGTTCGACACGGTGAACCAGCGGCGCAGGGAGGCCAAGGCGGCCGCGATCGAGGAAGAGTTCCAGCAGCTGCGCGAGGAGCCGACCGCGGGCGGGTTCCCCGTGCCGCCGCTCGACGCCCCGCATTACCACGGAGTCGTGCCCGCCGCGCGTCTCAACTCCGACGCCGCCAAGGAGGTGACCAGTGGGAGCAACTGATTGGCTGAACCCGATCAAGGGGTTCGGCGTCACCTTCCACCACATGTTCAAAAAGCCGGTGACCGTCCAGTATCCCGAGGAGAAGCGGCCCACCGCGCCGCGCTTCCACGGGCGGCACCAGCTGAACCGGTGGCCCGACGGGCTGGAGAAGTGCGTCGGCTGCGAGCTGTGCGCCTGGGCCTGCCCGGCGGACGCCATTTACGTCGAGGGTGGCGACAACACCGACGAGGAGCGTTACTCGCCGGGTGAACGCTACGGCCGCGTCTACCAGATCAACTACCTGCGCTGCATCCTCTGCGGGCTCTGCATCGAGGCGTGCCCGACCCGGGCGCTCACGATGACCAACGAGTACGAGCTCGCCGACACCAGCCGCGAGTCGTTGATCTACACGAAGGACATGCTCCTCGCGCCGCTCGGACCGGGCATGGAGCAGCCTCCTCACCCGATGCGCCTCGGCGAGACCGAAGAGGACTACTACCGGTTGGGTCGAAGCAATGGGTGAGTCCATCACGTTCTGGGTGCTCGCGGTCGTCTCGGTGGCCGCCGCGCTCGGACTCGTATTCAGCCGCAAGGCCGTCTACTCGGCCCTCATGCTCGGCGTCGTCATGCTCTCGCTGGCGGTGCTGTACGCGGTCCAGGACGCTCCGTTCCTGGCGGCCGTGCAGATCATCGTCTACACCGGCGCGGTCATGATGCTGTTCCTGTTCGTGCTCATGCTCGTGGGCGTGGACTCGTCCGACTCCCTCGTGGAGACGATCAGGGGCCAGCGGTTCTGGGCCATCGTGGGCGGGCTCGGCTTCGCCGTCCTGCTCGCTCTCGGCATCGGCAACGCGGTCGTCGGCTCGCCCAAGGGCCTGACCGCCGCCACGCAGGGCGGCAACGTGCCCTCCCTCGCCGAGCTGATCTTCACGCGCCACGTGTTCGCCTTCGAGGTGACCTCGGCGCTGCTGATCACCGCCGCGCTGGGCGCGATGGTGCTCGCGCACCGGGAGCGCACCACGCCCAAACCGACCCAGAGGGACCTGTCCCGGCAGCGCTTCATCGCCTTCGGCAAGACGGGCAAGAACCCGGCGCCGTTGCCCGGGCCCGGCACCTACGCCCGCCACAACGCCATCGACATGCCGGCGCTGCTGCCCGACGGGTCCATCTCGCCGCTGTCGGTCAACCGCTACATCGCCCGGTACGAGGAGGCCCGGGGCACGCTGTCCCCGGAGATCGCCCGCGTGCTGGAGCAGGAGGAGACCGAGCAGCAGCGCCTGAACGGGCACGGCACGCCCACCGTGGCCGAGGAGGCCGCGGACGCCGGCCCCGACACCGAGCCGATGCCCGAGGAGAGCGTCGTGGCCGGCCGGGTCGCCGGCCCGCGTGGTGAGTCCGCGGGCGAGTCCCGTAGCGAGGAGGACGGCAAGTGACCACGCACTACCTGGTGCTCTCCGCGCTGCTGTTCGCCATCGGCGGCGTCGGCGTGCTCGTACGGCGCAACGCCATCGTCGTGTTCATGTGCGTCGAGCTCATGCTCAACGCCTGCAACCTGGCGTTCGTCACCTTCGCCCGGCAGAACGGCAACCTCGACGGCCAGCTCATCGCGTTCTTCGTGATGATCGTGGCCGCCGCCGAGGTGGTCGTCGGCCTGGCCATCATCGTGACGATCTTCCGAACCCGCAGGTCCGCGTCGGTGGACGACGCCAGCCTGCTGAAGAACTAAGAGGTGGCCGTGGAACCCGCTGAGATCATCCAGCACTCCGGCGGAGCGATCGGAGCAGCCTGGCTCATGATCGCGCTGCCCTTGGTGGGCGCGGCGGTCCTCCTGCTGGGCGGCCGGCGAACCGACAAGTTCGGCCACCTGCTGGGCGTGCTCATGGCCGTCGCGTCCTTCGTGGTGGCGGCGCTGTCGTTCATGCAGCTGCTCGGCTTCGCCCCCGGCGAGCGCCGCCGCGGGATCGAGCTGTACGACTTCATCCCGGGCATGGCGAAGGTGGGCCTGCTGGTCGACCCGTTGTCGATCTCGTTCTGCCTGCTCATCACCTTCGTGGGCTCGCTGATCCACATCTACTCGATCGGCTACATGGCGCACGACCCGAACAGGCGGCGGTTCTTCGCCTACCTCAACCTGTTCGTCGCGGCGATGCTCCTGCTGGTGCTCGCCGACAACTACGTCGCCCTGTTCGTCGGCTGGGAGGGCGTGGGCCTCGCGTCGTACCTGCTGATCGGGTTCTGGCAGCACAAGCCGTCGGCGGCGACCGCGGCCAAGAAGGCGTTCATCGTCAACCGCGTCGGCGACTTCGGCCTGCTGCTCGGCATCTTCACGATCTTCGCGACGTTCCACACGCTGGCCTTCGGCGACGTCCTCGGGAACGCCTCGAAGGCGTCCTCCGGCACGCTCACCGCGATCGGCCTGCTGCTGCTGGTCGGCGCGTGCGGCAAGTCGGCCCAGCTCCCGCTGCAGTCCTGGCTCCTCGACGCGATGGAGGGCCCGACCCCGGTCTCGGCCCTCATCCACGCGGCGACCATGGTCACCGCCGGCGTCTACCTGATCGTCCGGTCCGGCCCGATCTTCCAGGGCGCCGAGACCGCGCAGCTCGTGGTGACGATCGTCGGCGTCGCGACGCTGCTCGCCGGTGCGATCATCGGTACCGCCAAGGACGACATCAAGAAGGCGCTGGCCGGTTCGACGATGTCGCAGATCGGCTACATGGTGCTCGCCGCGGGCGTCGGCCCGGTGGGCTACGCCTTCGCGATCGCGCACCTGATCACGCACGGCTTCTTCAAGGCCGACATGTTCCTCGGCGCGGGCTCGGTCATGCACGCCATGAACGACGAGGTCGACATGCGCAAGTACGGCGCGCTGCGCAAGGTCATGCCGCTGACGTTCTGGACGTTCCTCATCGGCTACCTCGCGATCATCGGCTTCCCGCTGCTGTCCGGTTACTTCACCAAGGACGGCATCATCGAGGTCGCGATGGAGCACAACGCGGTCCTCGGCTGGCTGGCCGTGATCGGCGCGGGCATCACCGGCTTCTACATGTCGCGTCTGGTGTTCATGACGTTCTTCGGGACCAAGCGCTGGGAGCCCACGGCTCACCCGCACGAGTCGCCCGCCGTCATGACCTGGCCGCTGATCATCTTGTCGATCGGCGCGATCGGGCTGGGCGCCTTCCTGGTGCTGGGCAACCGGTTCATGACCTTCCTCGCGCCGGCCGTCGGTGCGCCGGAGGAGCTGCCGGCCTTCCACCCGTTCAGCCTCACCGGTCTGGTCACGCTCGCGCTCGTCGCGATCGGCGCGGCCTACGCCTGGGTCAAGTACGGCCGGGCCGAGGTGCCGGCCGTCGCCCCGCGCGGGTCGTTCCTCACCACCTTCGCGCGTCGTGACCTGTACGGCGACGCCCTGAACGAGGCGCTGTTCATGCGTCCCGGCCAGTGGCTGACCCGCCTGGCCGTGTTCTTCGACAACCGCGGCATCGACGGCCTCGTGAACGGCCTGGCCGCGGGCATCGGCGGAACGTCCGGGCGCCTGCGCAGGGTCCAGACCGGGTTCGTCCGCTCGTACGCGCTGTCGATATTCCTGGGTGCCGCCGTCCTGGCCGGTGCCTGGCTCGTCGTAGGGAACCTGTGATGCCCTGGCTTTCAACCCTGATGGGCGTGTCCGTGCTCGGCGCGCTGGGCGTGACCCTTGTCCGCAACGACAAGCTCGCCAAGCAGTTCACCCTTGTGGTGTCGCTGATCGTGCTGGCGCTGACCGTCGCCATGGCGGTCCAGTTCAGCCCGAACGGCGACAAGTTCCAATTCAGTGAGACGTACGACTGGATCCCCCAGTTCGGGGTCCACTACGCGGTCGCCGTGGACGGCATCGCCCTGGTGCTGATCCTGCTGTCGGTGATCCTCGTGCCGATCGTGGTGCTCGCCTCCTGGCACGACGCCGAGGCGGGCAAGCGGTCGGTGCGGACGTACTTCTCGCTGCTGCTCGTGCTCGAGGCCATGATGATCGGCGTCTTCGCGGCGACCGACGTCTTCCTCTTCTACGTCTTCTTCGAAGCCATGCTGATCCCGATGTACTTCATGATCGGGTCGTACGGCGGGGCGCAGCGGTCGTACGCGGCCGTGAAGTTCCTGCTGTACTCGCTGTTCGGCGGGCTTTTGATGCTGGTGGCGGTGATCGCGCTCTACTCGATCGCCGGCAAGGGCACGTTCATGTTCTCCGACCTGGTCGGGACCATCCAGGACGTGACGACGCAGAAGTGGCTGTTCCTCGGCTTCTTCATCGCCTTCGCGATCAAGGCGCCGCTGTGGCCGTTCCACACCTGGCTGCCGGACGCCGCCGCCCAGGCCCCGGCCGGTGCGGCCGTCCTGCTCGTCGGCGTGCTCGACAAGGTAGGCACGTACGGCATGCTGCGCTTCTGCCTCGAGCTGTTCCCCGACGCCGCGAAGTTCTTCACGCCGCTGGTCATCACGTTGTCGGTGATCGGCATCGTGTACGGCGCCATCGTGGCCATCGGGCAGACCGACATGAAGCGGCTCATCGCGTACACCTCGGTGTCGCACTTCGGCTTCATCGCGCTGGGCGTGTTCGCGATGACCACCAACGCGGGCGCGGGCGCCACGCTGTACATGGTCAACCACGGGTTCTCGACCGGTGCGCTGTTCCTGATCGCGGGCTTCCTCATCTACCGCAGGGGCTCGCAGTTCATCGCCGACTACGGCGGTGTGCAGAAGGTGGCCCCGATCCTCGCCGGGACGTTCCTGGTGGCCGGTCTGTCCAGCCTCTCGCTGCCCGGTCTCAGCACGTTCGTCAGCGAGTTCATGGTGCTGTCCGGCACCTATGAGCGGTACGTCGTCCCGACCGTGATCGCGACGGTCGGCGTCATCCTCGCCGCGATCTACATCCTGTGGATGTATCAGCGGATGATGAACGGCCCGACCGCCGAGTCGGTGAAGACGCTGCCCGACCTGAACCTCCGGGAGAAGTTCGTGGTGGCCCCGCTCATCGCGCTGCTGGTCATCTTCGGCTTCTATCCCAAGCCGCTGCTCGACGTGATCAATCCCGCCGTGAAGGACACGCTGACCAGCGTCTCCGTCACGGACCCGCACCCGGCCGTACCCGTTGCTCAGGAGGGCCAGCAGTGAACGGCACCATTGAGGCGCCCACGATCGAGTACGCCCTGCTGGCGCCACTGCTCGTCGTCTTCGGCGCGGCGATCGTCGGCGTGCTTGTGGAGGCGTTCGCCCCGCGCTACCTGCGCTCGGCGATCCACCTGCCGCTGACGCTGCTGTCGCTGGCCGGCGCGTTCGCACTGGCCGTCTGGCAGGCGGTCAAGGGCGTGCCCACCAAGCCCGCCGCGATGGGCGCCGTCGCCGTGGACGGCCCGGCGCTGTTCATCTGGGGCACGATCCTCATCCTCGCCTTCGTGAGCGTGCTGCTCATCAAGGACGAGGAGCACTTCGTCGGCTCCGCGGCGGCCGTGCCCGGCTCGGCGGAGGAGGAGCAGTCGCTCATCGAGCGCGCCGCGCACACCGAGGTCTACCCGCTGCTGCTGTTCGCGGTCGGCGGCATGCTGCTGTTCCCGGCGGCCAACGACCTGCTGGTGGCGTTCGTCGCCCTCGAGGTCATGTCGCTGCCGCTGTACCTGCTGTGCGGCCTGGCCCGGCGCCGCCGCCTGCTGTCGCAGGAGGCCGCGGTCAAGTACTTCCTGCTCGGCGCGTTCTCCTCGGCCTTCTTCCTGTACGGCACCGCCCTGCTGTACGGCTACGCCGGGTCGGTCGACCTCGCGAAGATCAACCAGGCGCTGGGGTCGGTCGGCGGACAGGACACGCTGCTCTACATCGGCGCGGCCATGCTCGGCGTCGGCCTGCTGTTCAAGATCGGCGCGGCGCCGTTCCAGGCGTGGAAGCCGGACGTCTACCAGGGCTCGCCCACGCCCATCACCGCGCTGATGGCCTCCGGCACCCTGGTGGCCGCCTTCGGCGCGCTGCTGCGGGTGTTCTGGGTCGGTCTCGGCGGCCTCGACTGGGACTGGCGCCCGGTCCTCTACGGTGTGGCGATTCTCACGATGGTGGTCGGCGCGATCCTCGCGATCACGCAGACCGACATCAAGCGCATGCTCGCGTACTCGTCGATCGCGCACGGCGGTTTCCTGCTCATCGGCGTGATCGCCACCGGCGCCACCCGGGCGGAGAACACCTCGGCCCTGTCCGGCCTGCTGTTCTACCTGGTGGCGTACGGTTTCACCACCGTGGGCGCGTTCGCGGTCATCACGATGGTGCGCGACGCGGGTGGCGAGGCGTGGCACCTGTCCCGCTGGGCCGGGCTCGGCAAGCGCTCGCCGCTGCTGGCCGGGGTGTTCGCGTTCTTCCTGCTGGCCTTCGCCGGAATCCCGCTGACCAGCGGGTTCTTCGGGAAGTACGCGGTCTTCCAGGCCGCCGTCGCCAACGGCGCCACGCCGCTGGTCATCATCGGTGTGATCGCCTCGGCCATCGCGGCGTTCTTCTACGTCCGCGTGATCGTGCTGATGTTCTTCAGCGACCCGGCCGCCGACGGCCCGTCCGTCGTGCTGCCTTCACGGGGGACCGCGGCGGTCGTCGGCATTGCGGCATTGGCTACCGTAGTTCTCGGGGTGTTCCCCCAGCCCGTGCTGGACCTCGCGCACGCGGCAGCACAGTCCCTGTTCGTCCGTTAGGAGATATTCGTATGGCCGCGCCGCCCGTTGTGGATATTCCTCTCGTCGACGAGCGGCTGGCCAGCGACCTCGCAGACGGGCTCGCGGCGGTGGAGAAGCTGCTGCGTTCATCGGTCGAGAGTGAGGACGCCTTCGTCACCCAGACGTCCAGGCACCTCATCGAGGCGGGCGGCAAGCGGTTCCGGGCGATGCTCGTGCTGCTGGCCGCCCAGTTCGGAAACCCGGACGCCCCGGGCGTCGTGCCCGGGGCCGTCGTCATCGAACTGACTCATCTGGCCACGCTCTACCACGACGACGTGATGGACGAGGCCCGGGTGCGCCGGGGCTCGCCGTCCGCCAACGCCCGGTGGGACAACACCGTGGCCATCCTCACCGGCGACTACCTGTTCGCCCAGGCGTCGGAGATCCTCGCCGACCTCGGCAGCGAGCTGATCCGGATCCAGGCGCGTACGTTCTCCCGCCTGGTGCGCGGCCAGATCCGCGAGACGATCGGGCCCGCCGAAGGCACCGACGCGATCGCCCACTACATCGGCGTGCTGGCGGACAAGACCGGTTCCCTCATCGCCACCTCGGGCCGCTTCGGGGCGATGCTCGCCGGCGCCCCCGCCGGCGTGGTCGAGCGCCTCACCGACGCCTGCGAGGCCATCGGTGTGGCCTGGCAGCTCAGCGACGACCTCATCGACGTGGTCGCGCCCTCCAGCGACTCCGGCAAGACCCCCGGCACCGACCTGCGCGAGGGCGTCCGCACGCTGCCCGTGCTGTACGCCCTGGCCTCGGACGACCCGGCGGACGCCCGGCTGCGGGCGCTGCTGTCGGGGCCGGTGGCCGAGGAGAACCTCGAGGAGGCGCTGACGCTGCTGCGGGCCCACCGGGCGATGGACCAGGCCCGCGAGGAGCTGGTCCGCTGGATCGACCGGGCCAAGGCCTCCCTCGCCGGCCTGCCCGACATCCCGGCCCGTGCGGCCCTCATCGCCCTGTGCGACTACGTCGTCGGGCGCTCCGGGTGAGCCGGCCGGGTGACTTGTCGGCGGCGGCCTGCTGACCGTGTACGGTACAGATCCTGATCTATGACCTATAGGTGAGGAAATCTTCCGTACATGACGGCTTTTCGTCTGCGCTTCGCCGCGGCCGTGGCCGCGGCCGCACTGGGCGGGGCGGCGCTGACCGCCGTGACGGCCCACCCCGCCGCCGCCGACACCACCCTGATCTGCCGGGCCACCGTTCCCGTCTATGCGATCGACGGCACCGGCAGCCTGAAGTGGTACGGCCACCGTGATGGCGACGGCGGCACGTGGTCGTGGGCATCGGGCAGCGGACGCCAGGTCGGTCGCGGCTGGGACGCGTTCACCCGGGTGTTCTCCGGGGGCGACGGTGTGATCTACGCGGTGGGCAAATCGGGCTACCTGAAGTGGTATCGGCACACCGGGGCCGACACCGGCGCCGACACCTGGGCCTCCGGCTCCGGCCGGGTCATCGGCCAGGGCTGGGGCGGCTTCGTCGACGTCGTGTCCGCCGGTTCCGGCGTCATCTACGCGCTGGACGCGAAGGGCGACCTGCACTGGTACCGGCACCTTTCGCCCGCCACGGGCGGCACCGGCTGGGCGGCGGGGAGCGGCGCGGTCATCCGCTCCGGGTGGACGGCGATCACCAAGCTGATGACGGGCGGCGACGGCGTGCTGTTCGGCGTCAACACCAAGGGCTACGTGCGGTGGTACCGCCACACCGACCCCGAGGGCGGCGACGACACCTTCGGCACCGGGACGGGACTGGTGACCGGCGAAGGCTGGGGCGGCTACCGCAGCCCGTCGAGCGCGGGCGCCGGCGTCTTCTACGCGGTGGACGCCGACGGCAGGCTATGGTGGGAGCGCCACGCCGACCCCCTCGCGGGCGCGCCCGCCTGGCACGACCGCAAGCAGATCGGTTCCGGTTGGGGCGGCTTCACGACGGTGTTCGCCGGCGCCGCCTCCTGCGCGGCCGGCTCCTACACGGGGTACGCCACCGGCGCGGGCGGCCGGACCCTCTACTACGCCAAGGGACGGCTCGGCGCCGTGCTCACCCCCGGAGCCCGCACCGCCGTGCTGTACGGCACCCAGCGCAAGTTCTCCGAAAGCACCACGGACGCCACGGTGTCGACGCGGGCCTGGGTGCGCCTGCTGCCCGCGCCGTGGACGTCCATATCGGCCTCCTGGGCCTCATCGTGGCTGTCCGCCAACCTCGGCAGCGAGGCCGAGGACCTGCTGGAGATCGCCACGCAGTACATCACCGGAGCGCCCGACCGGGTCAAGGACGGCCTTCGCTACGCCGGCGACGCCCACTACGGACCGGTGGGCGAGGACGGCCTGATCGAGGGATCGGATTTCAACGACTACCTCGGGGTGGACTGGACCTACGGCGACCGGGTCGACAAGCCCGAGGCCGCCCAGAAGGGCGCGCTCGACTGCTCGGGGTTCGTCCGCATGGTGTACGGCTACCGCGGCGGGTACCCGCTCGAGATCGGCACCCCGACGGGCAAGGCTCTGCCGCGCCGTGCCGTACAGATGCACGCCTCGGCCCCCGGGGTGACGGTGGTCGACGGAGGCGCGGCCAAGCCCGCGTCGTACGCCGGTCTGCAGCCCGGCGATCTCCTGTTCTGGGACGCCAGCACCGACGATGGGACGGACATCGACCACGTCGGCATCTACCTGGGCATCGACTCCGACGGAAAGCATCGGTTCATCTCCAGCCGCAAGACCGTGGACGGGCCCACGCTCGGTGACGTGGGTGGCCCGTCGCTGCTTGACGGCGGCACCCTGTACGACCGCTCCTGGCGCGCGGCCAAGCGCATCTGATCCGCGGTGTGGGCGAGGGTACCGGGTCCGGCGCCCGCGGGTTCGGTGCCCCGCCCCCACAGAGCGGGAAGGCTCAGACCGTCTCCGGGGCGGGAGCCGTACGGTCCGCGCGGCGCTCATCGCCCCCTGCGGCTACGTCGTCGCGCGCACCGAACGTCCGCCCGCGCGTCGTTCGCCTATCGTGTGGCTGGTGATGCACAGCGACAATGACGGACAGATCACGCACGAGGCGGCGGGCGGCACCGTGCTCGGCCTGCCGGGGGTCCACCCGCGCGTGATCCTGCGCCGGATCACGGCGCAGGACGAGGACGAGTTCCTCGAACTGGTGCGGGCGAGCGCCGACCTCCACCACCCGTGGATGTCCCTGCCCGCCAC
>JADGHC010000188.1 GCA_019689655.1 Microbispora sp. | reverse complement strand
ACCATGACGGGGGGCGGCCGTAACGGACCGCCGCCGGTCATCGCGCGGGCGATGACGGGCGGCGGGGTCTCCCGGCGTCCTCGGGCGAGGGAGTGTGCTCTCGACCGCGGGCACCGGACCCGCCCGGGCAGACGCGGGGCCGGCCGAGCCGGCCGGCATACGGGTGCGGTGCGGCGGGAGCGCCGTCACCGGACCCGGCGGCCCCCGTCAGGCGAGGGTGATGCCGTCGCCGCTCACCGTGATCTGCTTCTCGGCGAGCGGCCGGGTCGCCGGGCCGTTGACGACCGAGCCGTCCTTGGCGCTGAACCTGCTGCCGTGGCACGGGCAGATGATCTCGTTGTTCGAGACGCTGCCGACCGGGCAGCCCTGATGGGTGCAGGTCGCGCTGAACGCCTTGAACTGGCCGGCCTCCGGTTGCGTGATCACGACGTCCTGGTCCTTGAAGACCTTGCCGCCGCCCTGGGGGATGTCGGAGGTCTTGGCGATCTCGCCCCCGCCCTGTGCCGCCTGAGACTGGCCGCCCTGGGACGTGTCCTGGCCCGCTGCCGCGGTGTCGCCGGAACCGCCCCCGCACGCGCTCAGCGCCACGGCCAGCCCCGCGCCTCCGGCACCGAAGATCACAGCCCGGCGTGTCGTATCCGTCATGCTCGTCCTTCCCTGATGCGGCGGCCCGGGACGCCCTCGGCCCCGGGTCTTTTCCCCTGCGCGACGCGTCATCTGTGTCAGATACGGCCATCACCCCGTGGCCGGTTCAGCGTGACGCGGTCGGAAGGAGAAGAGTAGGGAGGAATCATGAGACGAATACTCATACGCCCAGGATCTTGCGGAGGAAGACGCCGGTGTGGCTCTCCTCGACCCGGGCGATGTCCTCGGGCGTGCCGGCGGCGACGACCCTGCCGCCTCCGGACCCGCCTTCGGGCCCCATGTCGATGATCCAGTCGGCGGTCTTGATGACGTCGAGGTTGTGCTCGATGACGATCACCGTGTTACCCGCGTCGACGAGCCGGTTGAGCACGCCGAGCAACCGGCGGATGTCCTCGAAGTGCAGACCGGTCGTGGGCTCGTCCAGCACGTACACGGTGCGGCCGGTCGAGCGCCGCTGCAGCTCGGAGGCGAGCTTGACCCGCTGCGCCTCGCCGCCGGACAGCGTGGTCGCCGGCTGGCCCAGCCGTACGTAGCCGAGACCGACGTCGCTGAGCGTCTGCAGGTGACGCCGGATCGCGGGGATCGCCTCGAAGAACTCCAGCGCCTCCTCGATCGGCATGTCGAGGACCTCGGCGATCGTCTTGCCCTTGTAGTGGACCTCCAGCGTCTCCCGGTTGTACCGGGCGCCGTGGCAGACCTCACACGGGACGTAGACGTCCGGCAGGAAGTTCATCTCGATCTTGATGGTGCCGTCGCCCGAGCACGCCTCGCAGCGGCCGCCCTTGACGTTGAAGCTGAACCGGCCCTGCTGGTAACCGCGGACCTTCGCCTCGGTCGTGGCCGCGAACAGCTTGCGCACGTGGTCGAAGACGCCCGTGTACGTCGCCGGGTTGGACCGCGGCGTACGGCCGATCGGCGACTGGTCGACGTGGACGACCTTGTCGACCAGCTCGGTGCCGAGAATCCGGGAGTGCCGCCCCGGCACGGTCTTGGCGCCGTTCAGCTCCTTGGCCAGCGCGGCGTACAGGATGTCGTTGACCAGCGTCGACTTGCCCGACCCCGAGACGCCGGTGACCGCGGTGAAGAGGCCGAGCGGGAACTCCACGTCGACGCCCTTCAGGTTGTGCTCGCGGGCGCCCTTCACGACGAGCTGGCGCTTCTTGTCCCGCGGGCGCCGGATCTCCGGCACGGTGATCGCCTTGCGGCCCGACAGGTACGCCCCGGTCAGCGACTCCTCGCTGGCCAGCAGGTCCTGCACGGTGCCGGACACGACGACCTGGCCGCCGTGCTCGCCCGCGCCGGGACCGATGTCGACCACCCAGTCGGCGGCGGCGATCGTGTCCTCGTCGTGCTCGACCACGATCAGCGTGTTGCCCATGTCGCGCAGCCGGATCAGCGTCTCCAGCAGGCGCTGGTTGTCCCGCTGGTGCAGGCCGATGGACGGCTCGTCCAGCACGTACAGCACGCCGACCAGGCCGGAGCCGATCTGGGTGGCCAGCCGGATCCGCTGCGCCTCGCCGCCCGCCAGGGTGGCGGCGGCGCGGTCGAGCGTGAGGTAGTCGAGGCCGACGTCGAGCAGGAAGCCGAGGCGGGCGTTGATCTCCTTGATCACCCGCTCGGCGATGTGCATGTCCCGCTCGGACAGCCGCAGGCCGGACAGGAACTTCGCGCATTCGGCGATCGACATCGCAGAGACGTCGGCGATCGAGGCGCCCCCCACGGTCACGGCCAGCGAGACCGGCTTGAGGCGGCGGCCCTTGCAAGCCGGGCAGGGCACCTCGCGCATGAAGCCCTCGTACCGCTCCCGGCTGGCGTCGCTCTCCGACTCGGCGTGCCGCCGCTGGACCCAGGGGATCACGCCCTCGAAGTCGGTGTAGTACGAGCGCTGCCTGCCGTACCGGTTGCTGTAGCGGATGTGCACCTGCTCGTCGTGACCGTGCAGGATCGCCTTCTGCGCCTTCTTCGGCAGCCGCTCCCACGGGGTGTCGAGGTCGAAGCCGAGCGCGTTGCCCAGCGCCTCGAGCAGCCGTACGAAGTAGTCGCTGGTGTGGCCGTTCGCCCACGGGCTGATCGCGCCGTCGCCGAGCGTGCGCTCGGGGTCGGGCACGACGAGGTCGGGGTCGACCTCCATGCGGGTGCCGAGGCCGGTGCACTCGGGGCAGGCGCCGAAGGGCGAGTTGAACGAGAACGACCGGGGCTCCAGCTCCTCGAACGACAGGTCGTCGTAGGGGCAGTAGAGATGCTCGGAGTAGAAGCGCTCGCGGTTGGGATCGTCGTCCGGCAGATCGACGAAGTCGAGCGTGATCGTGCCGCCGGACAGCCGCAGCGCGGTCTCCACCGAGTCGGTCAGCCGGTGCCGCGCGCTCTCCTTGACCGACAGCCGGTCGACGATCACCTCGATGTCGTGCTTTTCGTACTTCTTGAGGGCCGGCGGTTCCTCCAGCCGCACGATCGTGCCGTCCACGCGGGCCCGGGTGTAGCCCTTGCTCTGCAGCTCGCGGAACAGCTCGGCGTACTCCCCCTTGCGCCCGCGGATGATCGGGGCGAGGACCTGGAACCGGGTGCCCTCCTCCAGTTCGAGCACGCGGTCGACGATCTGCTGCGGCGTCTGCCGGGCGATCGGGCGGCCGCACTGCGGGCAGTGCGGCTTGCCGATCCGCGCCCACAGCAGGCGCAGGTAGTCGTAGACCTCGGTGATGGTGCCGACGGTCGAGCGGGGGTTGCGGCTGGTGGACTTCTGGTCGATGGAGACGGCCGGGGAAAGGCCCTCGATGAAGTCCACGTCGGGCTTGTCCATCTGCCCCAGGAACTGCCGGGCGTACGCGGACAGGGACTCCACGTATCGCCGCTGTCCCTCGGCGAAGATCGTGTCGAAGGCCAGGCTGGACTTTCCGGAGCCCGAGAGCCCGGTGAAGACGATCAGAGCGTCTCGCGGGAGGTCGAGCGAGACGTCCTTCAAGTTGTGTTCGCGTGCGCCACGCACGATCAGGCGGTCAGCCACGGTGGTCCCGATAGGTCTATGAAGTGAACGGAGGTGCACGGGCAGGCTATCCAGAGCCACCGACAATTCCGGGGGGCGTCGTCCGGCGGCCGGAGGGGGCGGCCCCGCGTGCTGTCGTGGGACACGCTCCGTGAACCAGGGTATGAGCTACGTCAAACTCGCGCCCGGCATCCGCACGAAACCCCTGCTGATACCAACCGCCGGGGGCGCGCTCCTCTTCCCGGGTGGCCGGGGACGACGGCCGCGCCCCGAGGGGCCATGATTTGTCCATGTCCGTCATCGACGAGATCCGGCGGGAGCTGGCCGAGGCGACCGAGCGCCTGCTGGCGACCGCCGCCCGCCTCACCGACGCAGACCTCCGGGCGCCGTCCCTGCTGCCCGGCTGGACCAGGGGGCACGTGCTCACGCACATCGCCCGCAACGCCGACGGCTGCCTCAACCTGCTGACGTGGGCGCGGACGGGGGTGCGCACCCCCCAGTACGCCTCGCCGGAGGCCCGCGAGGCCGGCATCGCGGCGGGCGCCGGCCGCCCGGCCGCCGAGCAGCTCGCCGACCTGCGCGCCAGCGCGGAACGGTTCGCGGCGGCGGTCGCCGACACCCCCGCCGAGGCGTGGACCACGATGGTCACGGGGATGAGGCCGCCCGAGCACCCCGCCTGGTACGTGCCGATCCGCCGCCTCCGGGAGGTGGAGGTGCACCACGCCGACCTCGGGGCAGGCTACGGATGGGCCGACTGGCCCGAGACGTTCGTGACACGAGAGCTGCACGACACGCTGCTCTGGCTCGGCGGCGAGAGCCCGGTGAGCGAGGTCGTCGCCCGCGACCCGGGCACCGGGGAGGTCCTGCGCACCTGGACCGGCCTCGGCGACGGCCCCGCCGTGGAGGGGACGCCGCGCGAGCTGCTCGCCTGGCTCGCGGGCAGGTCCGACGGCGCGGGCCTGCGGCTCGGCCGGCCCCGGGCGGGGGCCGAAGGCACCGCCCTCCCCGGTGTGGACCGGCGGCTGCCGGTCCCGCCGCACTGGCCGAAGCCGTCCCCGGCGGGACTGCCCGCCGAGCCGCCGTCGTCATGGCCCCCTCCGGGAACCAGAGAGGAACGATCATGACCTACACCGGAAACGTCACCAAGGGCGGTCCCGCCGACGTACGCGAGGTCCCGGGGCTGACGATCTCGAAGATCGAGGTCGGCGACTTCGGCAACAACGCGTACCTGCTGCGGTGCGCCGAGACCGGAGACGGGGTGCTCATCGACGCGGCCGCCGAGCCGGACCGGCTGCTCGACCTCATCGGCGACCGGCCGCTCAGCGCGATCGTGACCACCCACCGGCACCCCGACCACTGGATGGCGCTCGAGGAGGTCGCGCGGGCCACCGGGGCGCAGACCATCGCCCACCCCCTCGACGCCCCCGAACTGCCGGTGAAGGTGACCAGGCCGGTCGAGCACGGCGACCGGGTGACGGTCGGTGCGGTGACGCTGGACGTCATCCATCTGCGGGGCCACACCCCCGGCTCGATCGCGCTGCTCTACCGGGACCGCCATCTGTTCACCGGCGACTCGCTGTTCCCCGGCGGCGTCGGCAACACGGACAAGGACCCCGCGCGGTTCGAGCAGCTGTTCACGGACGTGGTGGAGCGGATCTTCGACCGCCTGCCGGACGAGACCTGGGTCTATCCCGGTCACGGCAGGGACACCACGCTCGGCGCCGAACGGCCGCACCTGCCCGAGTGGAAGGCGCGCGGCTGGTGACGACGCCCGGACGGGCGGCCGGGCCGGCCCGCGGCCCGGTTCCGTACGGCGACCGCGCCCGGGCGGTTTGATCGGGGAGCCCGGGCCGGTGCGCCGGAAGGCTCCCGGCGGCGTCCGTATAGTGGTCGGCGCAAAGCCGCGTAGTCCCCTGGAGCCCGGGCATCCCATGCAGATCACTGGAATCGAGCTGCGCCGGATCGCGATGCCGCTCGTCGCGCCGTTCCGGACGTCGTTCGGCACCGAGACCACCCGCGACGTCCTGCTGGTGCGGGTGGTGACGCCGCAGGCCGAGGGCTGGGGCGAGTGCGTGGCGATGTCGGAGCCGCTGTACTCCTCCGAGTACGTGGAGGCGGCGGCCGACGTGCTGCGGCGTTTCCTGATCCCCGCGCTCCCCCGCGAGCTGGGCCCGCAGGCCGTCGGTCCCGCCCTCGCGCCGTTCAAGGGTCACCGGATGGCCAAGGCGGCGCTGGAGGCCGCGGTCCTCGACGCGTACCTCCGGATCACCGGCGAGTCCTTCGCGCGTTACCTCGGCGCCACCCGCGACCGCGTCCCCTGCGGCGTCTCGGTGGGGATCATGGGGTCGGTCGGCGAGCTGCTCGACACCGTCGGGGCGTACGTCGAGGAGGGATACGTACGGGTCAAGCTGAAGATCGGGCCGGGGTGGGACGTGGCGCCGGTCCGCGCGGTCCGCGAGCGGTTCGGGGAGGACCTGCTCCTCCAGGTGGACGCCAACGCGGCCTACACGCTCGCGGACGCCCGGCACCTGGCCCGGCTCGACGACTTCGACCTGCTGCTGATCGAGCAACCGCTGGCCGACGACGACCTCGTGCAGCACGCCCGGCTCGCCCAGTCGATCCGTACGCCGATCTGTCTCGACGAGTCCATCGAGTCGGCCGCCCACGCGGCGGCGGCGATCAGCCTCGGCGCATGCTCGGTGATCAACATCAAACCGGGCCGGGTGGGCGGATACCTGGAGGCGCGCCGCATCCACGACCTGTGCCGCGCCCACGGCGTGGCGGTCTGGTGCGGCGGCATGCTGGAGACCGGCATCGGCCGGGCGGCCAACGTGGCGCTGGCCGCGCTGCCCGGGTTCACGCTCCCGGGCGACACCTCCGCCTCCCGGCGCTACTTCCACACCGACGTGACCGCGCCGTTCGAACTGGACGGCGGGCACCTCGACGTGCCGGACGGCCCGGGGCTGGGCGTGGATCCCCTCCCGGAGGTCCTCGGCGAGGTCACCACGGCGACCGAGTGGATCCCGCTGTGACGCGCGGGCCGGGCCGCTGAGGGCACGGCACGACCCGCCCTGCGTTCCGAGACCCGCCGGGCGCCGAAGAGCACGGCGCGGCCCGTCAGGCGTCGCCGAGCGCGGGGTGCGGCCGGGGCTCGCCCGTGGTGAACACCTTCACGATGCGGTCGGCCGCGAGAGCGGGCTCCTCCGCGCTCTCCACCACATCGCCCCAGGACCAGCGGAAGAACCAGCCGTCCGCCATCGCGACGCAGTCCACCGTCTCGGTGAACAGCGCCGCGTCCGGGTCGCGGACCTTCAGCGACGGCGGATCGGGGCGGAGGGACGCCTCCAGCCCCCGCAGCTCCAGTTCCCGCGCCAGCTTGCCGAGGAAGTACGTACGGGTGTGCTCTCGAGGCATGGCGACCAGGGCTCCATTGGACTAGGCGTTTTCTCGACGTTCTTGGCCGGGCCCGAGGTGCGGGCCCAGCCGGCCGGGGCCCTGTCCGTGCGACGACGTCAGCCCGCGTTCTCCGAGCGTCGTTCCCTGCGCTGCTGCTGTTTGAACATGAGAACGCGAAGCGGAATGGCGGAGACGATCGCGATCTGCATCGTGGCGCCCACCTTGATGAGCTGGTCGCCGCCGGCGAGACCGGCCGCCCAGATCGTCAGGCACGCCACGTTGATCAGCATCCAGGCCAGCACGACGGCGGCCAGGTTGCCCTTCGGCTTGGGGTACTCGATCCGGCTGACCATGAGCCAGGCCACCCCGAAGATCGCGGCGATGGTGACGTAGCTGGGCTGGAAGAGCAGCACGATCGACACCACGGTCATCGCGCCCATCGGGATCGGCAGGCCCATGAAGTCGCCGCTCTTGGTCTTCACGCAGGCGAAGCGGGCCAGCCGTACGACGCCGGCGAGCAGGACGGAGCCGGCGGCGCACAGCACCAGCCACAGCGGGAGCTTGCCGGAGAAGCCCGCCCAGATCATCACCATGAAGGCGGGCGCGAAGCCGAAGCTGATCACGTCGGCCAGGTTGTCCAGTTCGGCGCCCATCGCGGACGCCCGGAACTTCCTGGCCACCAGACCGTCGAACAGGTCGCAGGTCGCGCCGATCAGCAGCAGCACGACGGCCGTGCCGAAAAAGCGCGGATCGGGGGCGAACTTGACGCCGGCCTGCAGGTCGCTGATCGCCGACCAGGCGAGCACGCAGACGGCGAGGAACCCGCTGAGGGCGTTGCCGAGTGAAAGGGAGTCCGCGGCCGACAGGCGGAAGGCCTTGCCGACGGGCCCGCGCGGCTCGTCGGCCACCTCCTCCACCGGCCAGGCGGCTTCGGCTCCGAGGTCAGGCGTGGTCAAGGCGCGTCACCCCCGCGATGGTCCGGGTGCCGACGGTGACCGCCGGCGTGATGCCCTCGGGCAGGTAGACGTCCACCCGTGAGCCGAAACGAATCAGCCCGACCCGCTCGCCCTTGGCGACCTTCGCGCCCGCGAGCAGGTACGGCACGATGCGGCGCGCGACGGCGCCGGCGATCTGCACCATCTCGATATCCCCGAGCGCGGTGTCGAAGTGCCACACGACACGCTCGTTCTTGTCGCTGTCCTTGTTGAACGCGGGGACGAAGCCACCGGGCACGTGCTCCACCGAGGTGACCACGCCGGCCGCGGGCGCGCGGTTGACGTGGACGTTCAGCGGGCTCATGAAGATCGCGACCCGGGTCCGGCCGTCCGGCCAGGGGTCGATGCTCTGCACGACGCCGTCGGCGGGCGAGACGAGCCTGCCCTCGCCGGGCGTGCGCTCGGGATCGCGGAAGAACCAGAGCATCCCGCCCGTCAGCGCGGCGAGTGGCACCGCGGCCAGCGCCCAACGGGGTGACCTGCGGGTGAGGACGGCGGTGACGGCCGCCGCCGCGGCGGTCGGAGCCAGCCACGGGGACACCCCGCGTGCAAGCCTTACTCGGCCACGGGCACTTCCCGCGGGCCCGGATTCAGGGCCGCGGGGCAAGGATTCGTTGGACACAGATGACCTTTGTACTCTTCTGGCGACTATGGACCGGCATGCGAGCTAACGCTCGATATTACCGATCCGAAAGTCAATGCGTGGCACAACGAGAACAAGCAAACAGGGTGAGTGCCCGTTTCGCTACCCCTGCGGGGCTTCCGCCTGAGACGCCTCCGATTGGGGGACGTTCGCCTGGGAGGCTTCCGCCGCGGTAACGGTCCTGTCGTCGCGGCGAGCCTTGATGAGACTGGCGACGGTGGTCACGGCCATGGTCACGCCGATAACCGCCAGCGACACCCAGATGGGGATCTGAGGAGCCCAGGACACCTCGTTCTCGTGCAGTGCCTCGAGAATCAGCTTAACCCCGATGAAAGCGAGAATGAGCGCCAATCCGTAGCTGATGTAGACCAGCCGCTGCAGCAGACCACCCAGCAGGAAGTAGAGCTGACGCAGTCCCATCAGGGCAAACGCGTTCGCCGAGAACACGATGAAGGCCGCCTTGGTGAGGCCGAAGATGGCCGGAATCGAATCGAGCGCGAACAGCAGATCGGTGGTGCCGATGGCGATCATCACGATCAGCATGGGCGTCACCATGCGCTTGCCGTCCACCCGCGCGGTCACCCGGGAGCCGACGTAGTCGGGCGTCGTCGGGAAGACCCGCCGGGCCCAGCGCAGGAGGATGTTCTCGTTGAACTCCTCGTCATCCTTGCCGTGGTCCCGGATCAGCGTGTACGCCGTGTAGATGAGGAAGACCCCGAACGCGTACAGCAGCCAGCCGAACCGGCTCAGCGCGGCGGCCCCGATGGCGATGAAGATCCCACGCAGGACGAGGGCGAGCACGATGCCGACGAGCAGCACTTTGTGCTGGTAGACCCGGGGCACGCCGAAGCGGCTCATGATGATGTAGAAGACGAACAGGTTGTCGACGCTGAGGCTGTACTCCGTCAGATAGCCCGCGAAGAACTCACCACCGGTCCCGGCACCGGCCCACACCGTTAACCCGACGCCGAACAGCACGGCCAAGGCGATGTAGAAACCCACCCAGATGCCGGCCTGCCGCATCGAGAACTCACGTGGTTCGCCACGATCGACGATCAACAGGTCGACGGCGACGACGACCACGAGACCCACGATGACCAGGGCCCACAACCACAGGGGAGCATGTACCACATCTGCCTCCGGCGCGCGCTGAACACACTGCCGGAGGTCTCTCCCGCCCGAACGCGCGCAACGGACCGACGGCCCCGGGTGCTGACACCGTGATGACGGAACCGCCGCGAAGGGATACTCCCCCCCAACCCGTTCAGTATATGGATCTGATTAAGCCCCACCTAATCCCGGCCGGAGCTGCGGCGAACCCCGCCCTGAACACCCATAGCTCACCCGGCCGCCGAAGCCGTGTCACCGCCGCGCAAGGAAGGTCTCACCCTCGCGTCACCCCGGGCCCCGGCTACGACGCCAGCCCGTACGCCGCGAGCACCGCCCGCAGCGCCGCGTCCTCGTCGGGCAGCTCACGTCCCCGGCGTACGGACGCCTGCGCCAGGCGGGCGGCCAGGGCGGGATCGCCGAGCAGGCGGCCGATCTCCCGGCTCAGCGCGCCCGGGTCCTGCGGCGGCACCAGCAGGGCCGCCTCGCCCACCATGCCGGGCACGCCGCCCACCCCTGTAGCGATGAGCGGCTTGCCCGCCCGCAACGCCTCCTGGACGCTCAGCGGCTGTCCCTCCCATCTGCTCGGCACGATCACCGCCGTCGCGACCTGGAGCAGGTCGGCGGGCTCGGCCCAGCCGTACAGGACCACGGGCAGTTCCTCGGCGTCGATGCGGGCCTGAAGCTCGCCGCGCAGCGGCCCGTCACCCGCGATCACGAAGACCGGATTCCCCTTGTACGGCCCGGCCGCCGCGTCGAGCAGCGTCTCCAGGCCCTTCTGCTGCGCCAGGCGGGCCACGGTGAGCAGGATCGGCCGCTCCCCCGGGTCCTGCGACGCGGGCACCCCGGCGGGCAGCCGGGCGGCGAGCGCGGCCCGCACCTCCTCGGGCGAGCGGGTGGGCGGGGCGAGCGG
>JADGHC010000187.1 GCA_019689655.1 Microbispora sp. | reverse complement strand
CGGCTGCGGGCAGAAATCGTAGCGCAACCCCTCCTGCGCGACGGCGACCAGCGTGACCGACAGGCTGGCGAAGATCCGCCCGTCCGGCAGCCGCCGCCGCATGATCAGCGCACGGGGGTCGTCCGGGGGCACTCCGGCGCCCGACGCGGGGCGGAGCCACTCCCCCCAGAACCGCTCGGACGAGCCGCCTTCCGTCCACCCCGGCCGGGCCGCCTCGGCGAAGCGGGGCCGGAACCACGCGGTGCGCGGCTGGCTGCCGCCCCGGTCCCAGCCGCTGTTCACGATCACGTGCACGCCCCCGGGCAGCTTCTCCTCGGCGAGCCTGTCCCCGTCCCAGCTCCACAGCCGTACGCCGTCGAGCCCGCCGAGGACGAGGTGGAAGGGGTCGTACTGCGACAGGTCGAGCGGCGGCAGCTCCCCCGCGGCGGCGGCGAGGAGCGGCAGCTCGCCACGCGAGCGGCGCCGGTCCGCGGGGGCCGCGGCACCCTCGCCGTTGAGCAGCGCGGCCACGCGCCGCCCGGCGGGGTCGGCGGCCAGCCAGGTGCCGCCCGCCTCCAGGTCACGGCCTCCGATCAGGCCGGGGTACGCGGGCCAGTGCCGCCCCGGCGACATCCAGGGCCGTGAGACGAACTCGTCACGCACACCGGCCAGGAGCACCGGCGTGCCGGCCTCCGGATCGAGGCTCAGGACGACCGTACACAATGCGCGTTCCCTCCAATAGCGGTAGAGACCCCTGCAGAGTGCACAATCCACACGTTCTGCGCAAGCCTCCCCATAATGATCAAATCGGAGGCCACGGGATCGCCGGCCAGTCTTCGGAAGGGTGCGGGTGCACCCCGGTGGCCAGCAGCCGCTTGACCCGCTCCCACGTGGCCTCCACCTCGGCCTGGCTCAGCAGCTCGCGCAGGCGCCGGCCGAGGCGCCCCCGCTCGATCTCGCGCTCCAGCCGCACCAGCACGTTGACCGCCTCGCGCGGCAGCGTCTTGCCTCGCCACTGCCACAGCACGGTGCGCAGCTTGTCCTCCACCGCGAAGCAGACCCCGTGGTCGACCCCGTACACGTGTCCGCTGGGCAGCCGCAGCAGGTGGCCGCCCTTGCGGTCGGCGTTGTTCACCACGGCGTCGAAGACGGCCAAGCGGCGCAGGGCGGGGTTGCGGCTGCGCATCAGGGCCATCAGGTCGGTCTCGGGATCGGCGTCGATCCAGAGCTGCACCATCCCGGGGCCGAAGGGGCCGTCCCGGTAGACGGTCGGCGGCACGATGCGCCAGCCGGTGACGGCCGCCACCTCGTAGGCGGCCACCTCCCTGGCGGCGAGCGTGCCGTCGGGGAAGTCCCACAGGGGCCGCTCCCCGCGTACCGGCTTGTACACGCACGCCGCGGTGTGCTCACCGTTGCTGATGGAGCAGTAGAGCGTCATGTTCGTGGCCTCGACGAGTCGTCCGGCCACTTCTAAGGTTCCCTCCCGCAGCAGGCGGATGGCCGCCGCGTCGTCCAGCCCCGGCCCGTCCACGTTGCTGTTGCTCGCCTCGCCCTCGACCGTCATCCGGCTCCTCGCCCCCGCGGCGCGGGGCCGCCCGTCCACCCGTCTTTCATGCCGAAAACTGCCCGGGGTGGTGACCGTTGAGGCGGACGCAGATGTGCCCCTCGGGATCGAGCGGCCGGCCGCACAGCGGGCACGGCGGACGGCCGGCGGCCACCACTTCCAGCGCGCGGCGGCTGAAGGCGCGGGCGGCGGCGGCGCTGATCCGCACCCTCAGGATGGCGGGCTCGGGCCGGTCGTCCAGCGGCCCGTCCTCGTCGTCGTCCTCGGTGGCCTCCTGCGCCTCGATGATGACCTGCGCGGTCTCGGGATCCCAGGCGAGCGCCATCGTCCCCACGCGGAAGTCCTCGTCGATCGGGAGATCGAGCGGGCCCTCGTCGTTCAGCTCCTCGGGGGCGATGGCCGGCACCGGCGCCCGGCCGCCGCTGCGCCGCAGCACCTCGTCGAGCAGCTCGTCCAGGCGGTCGGCCAGCACGGCGACCTGGAACTTCTCGAGAGCGACGGTGGTGATCCTGCCCTGGCCTCGGGCCTGCAGGAAGAAGGATCGTGCGCCCGGTTGCCCCACGGCACCGGCCACGAACCTGTCAGGCGGATCGTAGTCGAAGACCGGCATAGCCCGACCTTATGTGGTCCCGGGTCCGCCGCCGACGGCGGCATCGCTTCCGGTGATGGTTTCTCCCCCGTCTTCATCCTCCGACACCTCCGGAGGGAGCACCAAGTTGGCCACTCCCCCGCCCACGTCGTTGGCCCTGAGCAGGAAGGGACGCAGGGGGGTGTAGCGGATCACCGTGACCGAGGCGGGATCGGCCGTGATCCGCTGAAATTGGTCCAGGTGCAGGCCCAGCGCGTCGGCCACGATCGCCTTGATGACGTCCCCGTGGCTGCACACCAGATAGGTGGCCTTCTCGCCGAGCCGCTCGTTCCAGTCGCGTACGGCCCGAACGGCCCGGTTCTGCACGTCGGCCAGGGCCTCCCCGCCGGGGAACACCGCCGCGCTGGGATGGGCCTGCACGACCCGCCACAGCGGCTCCTCGGCGAGCTCCTTCAGCGGCCGGCCCGTCCAGTCGCCGTACCCGCACTCGCCGAACCTGTCGTCGGTCTGCACGGAGATCGCGCGGCCCTGCGCGATGGCGGCCGCGGTCTCCACGCACCGCTCCAGCGGACTGGAGACGATGGCGTCCAGCTCCAGGGGCGCGAGCCGCTCCGCCACCGCGCGCGCCTGCTCCCTGCCCCGCTCGTCGAGATGGACGCCGGGGGTCCGGCCGGCCAGCACCGGGCCGGTCATCGCGGTCAGGCCGTGCCGTACGAGGATGACGGTGGTCACGACTGCACCACCCCGAGCGCCAGCAGCGTGAGGAGGAACGCCCCGGCGAAGACCCGGTAGGCGACGAAGATGATGGTCGAGTGGCGCGCCACGTAGCGCAGCAGCCAGGCGATCGAGGCGTACCCGACGACGAAGGACACCACGGTCGCGATCAGGGTCGGCGCGACCGGCGGGCCGCCGCCGTCGCCGACGTGCCGCAGCTCGAACAGCCCCGAGAGGATGACCGCCGGGATCGACAGCAGGAAGGAGTAGCGGGCGGCCGCCTCACGGGTGTAACCGAGGAACATCGCGCCGGTCATCGTGGAACCCGAGCGGGAGGCGCCGGGGATCAGCGGCAGCATCTGCCAGGCGCCGACGATCAGGCCGTCGCGCATGCCGAGGTCGGCGATCTCCTTCTTCTTCCGGCCCCACTGGTCGGCCACGAGCAGCAGCAGGCCGAAGACGATGAGCATGGCCGCGTTCAGCCACAGGTTGCGCGCCGGGCCCTCGATCGCGTCCTTGAACAGCAGCCCGGCGACGCCGATCGGGATCGTGCCCAGCCCGATGTACCACCCCATGCGCGCGTCGAGGTCGCCGCGCAGCTCCGGCGTCCACAGGCTGCGCAGCCACGTCCAGGTGATCCGCACGATGTCGCGCCAGAAGTAGATGAGCACCGCGAGCATGGTGCCGAGCTGGATCACCGCGGTGAACGCGGCTCCCGGGTCGCCCCATCCGGCCAGCTTCGGCACGATCAGCAGGTGGGCCGAGCTGGAGATGGGCAGAAACTCGGTGAGTCCCTGCACGAGCCCGAGCACGATCGCCTGTATTACGTCCATGGTGCGGACAGCCTATCGGCTAGTCTGTCCGCACCATGGACCAGCGACTAGTCGGGCGCAGCGGTCTGTCGGTGTCCAGGATCGGGCTCGGCACGATGACCTGGGCCCGCGACACCTCCGCCGAGGAGGCGACGGCGCAGCTCACCGCCTTCGCCGAGGCCGGCGGCACGCTGATCGACACCGCCGACGTGTACGGCGGCGGCGACGCCGAGCGCCTGATCGGACGGCTCATCCGCGACGTGGTGCCGCGCTCCGAGCTGGTCATCGCGACCAAGGCGGTGCTCACCCCCGGCGGCGGGCGGGACGCCTCACGTCGTCATCTCATCCGCGCGCTCGACGCCTCCCTGGCCCGGCTCGGGGTGGACGATGTCGACCTGTGGCAGCTCCACGCCTTCGACCCCAGGGTGCCGCTGGAGGAGACGCTCGCCGCCGTCGACCACGCCGTCTCCACCGGCCGTACGGCCTACGCCGGCGTGTGCAACTACACCGGCTGGCAGCTCGCGGCCGCCGCCACCTGGCAGCGGTGCGGCGACTCGCGGGCTCCGATCGTCTCCGCGCAGGTGGAGTACTCCCTGCTGGCCAGGGACGCCGAGGAGGAGGTGCTGCCGGCCGCCGCGCACGTGGGCGCCGGGATCCTCGCCTGGTCCCCGCTCGGCCGCGGCGTGCTGACCGGCAAGTACCGCACCGGCATCCCCGCGGACTCCCGGGCGGCCACCCCGCACTTCGCCGAGTTCGTCCGGCCCTACCTCGACGAGCGGTGCCGCAGGATCGTGGAGTCGGTGACCACGGCGGCCGAGGGGCTCGGCGTGTCGCCGCTGTCCGTCGCGCTCGCCTGGGTGCGCGACCGCCCGGGCGTGTCGTCGGCGATCGTCGGCGCGCGCACCCACGCGCAGCTCCTCGGCGTGTTGCAGGCCGAGAAGCTGACGCTGCCGTGGGAGATCCGCGAGGCCCTGGACGACGTCTCCGATCCCTGACGCGGTGCGCACCAGGCGAATGAGAAACGTCTTCACGTATCACACATCGATACCGAACCGCAACTTTCTACTGCATAACCCGCACTCAGGAGAAAGAGTGGCGGGTATGTCGGGGGGATGGGCGCGAGCACTGCGGAAGGGGAGACATGGGGATAGTAGGCAAAGCCTCCGCGGCGTCTGCCGGGGCTCTAGCGATGGCCCTGGCCGGAGGACTGCCTCTCGCCGCGTCCCCGGCGCAGGCACTCGACTGCACCAGCGGGGGTGGCCTGATCTCCACCGTCACCAGCGGCGTCTGCTCCCTGGTGGACGGCGTGGCCCAGCTGGCGGACGGGGTGACCGACGTCGCGGACAAGGCCACCGGCGGGGTGACGAAACCGCTCACCAAGATCGTCGACGACACGCTGAAGACCACCACCGGGGCCGCGGGCACGGCGGTGAACGACGTCGGCAAGGCGGTCGACCGGGCCGGCCGTACGCTCACCGGGGCGGCGGACACCGCGACCGGAGCCGCGACCGGAGCCGCGAGCGAAGCGGCGCAGACGGTGACCGAGGGGGTGACCGAGGGGGTGACGGGAGCGGTCACGGGCGGCGACTCCGGCGACGCGGCCGCGGCGGAGCACAGCCCCGCCCCCGGCATCGAGCGGCTCACCCAAGACCTGACCCGCACCGTCCAGGACACCTGCCTGCCCCTGGTCGCCGGCGAGGACTGCGCGTCCGCGGCGTACCCCGGCGACGGCGAGGACGCGCAGGAGGCCGGGAAGACCCGGCCGGCCACCGGGAAGCCGGCCCGGCCGAAGACGTCGACGACACCCGAGGGCACGCTCTCGCCCGAGCCGTACCGGCCGCGTCCGGTCGCGGCGCTCGACGACCCCCCGGCGGCGGGACGCAAGCCGGCGGTCGACCCGGACACCGACGGCGTGATCCCCCTCCTATGGCCCGGGCAGAAGACGCCCGAGCTGCCCGAACTGCGCGTCGGTCCGACGGGCGCCCACGAGCGGCCCCGCCCGTCCCACGACGCGGCCGGCACCGCCCTCACCGCGGCGCTGCTGCTGTCGGCCCTGCTCGCCACCCGCGTGGTCACCGCCCGGCGGGCGCGCGCCGGGCAGTGCGAGCCACGCGAGTCGATCCCGTTCGAGGGCGGCCTGCGGATCCCCGGCGGATCGGGGCGCCACCGGCTCGCCTAGGGGGCTCAGGAGTACCAGGTGGGCTCGGGGATCTCGTCCCGCAGACGGTAGACGCCCACCTCGCGGCGCTTGTACGCCACCGGGTCGTGCAGGGTGTGGGTGCGCACGTTGCGCCAGAACCGGTCGAGCCCGTAGCGGGACGCGGTCGAGCGGGCGCCGGTGGCCTCGAAGACACGCGAGGTGACCTCCAGGGCCACGTCGGTGGCGTGCGCCTTGACCGCGGCCACCCGCACCTCGTGCTCCCCGCGCAGCCGGGGGGTGACCTCGTCCGGGTTCCGGTGGAACCACAGGCCCTCCCGGGCGACCTCGTCGGCCAGCGCCTCCGCCGCCCACAGCTTGGCGGTGAGGTCTCCGTACAGGTCGATGATGTACGGCTCGTCGACCGCGCGCTCGTACCCGCCGTGCAGCCACGGGCGGGTGTGCTCCTTCGTGTACGCGAGCGCCGTCTCCAGCGCGCCCCGCGCGATGCCGAGGTAGAGGTTGACGAACACGAGCTGGATGGTGGGGACGTTCAGGGTGGCGTAGACGCGCGGCCGGAACTCCTTGCCGACGTAGCCGAGGGCGTCGTCCCACGGCACGCGCACGCCGGACACGGTGACGCTGCCGCTTTCGGTCAGCCGCTGGCCGATGTTGTCCCAGTCGTCGTGGAAGGTCAGCCCCTCGGAATCGGAGGGGACGATGGCGAACACGTGCTTGTCCGTGCCCTCGAGCACGCCCTCCAGGACGGTGACGTCGGAGACCTTGCTGCCGGTGGAGAAGGTCTTGCGTCCGTCGAAGACGAGGACGTCGCCCTCGTCGCGCACGACGATGTCGCGGTCGCGCGGGTTGACGGCCCCGCCGAAGAACCATCGGTGCCGGGCCGCGTCCGCCTCGATCCGCTCCCACTGCTCGCGGGTGCCCACCAGGCGGGCCGCCCAGTTCCACAGGTAGTGGTAGCCGAGCAGCTGGCCGATGGAGCCGTCGGCCGCGGCCACTTCGCGGACGACGCGGTAGGCCGTGGGCCAGTCCTGTGCCGCGCCGCCGTGCCCGGCGGGTCCGAGCAGCGTGACCAGGCCGGCGTCCTTGAGCAGCCCGACCTCGGCGTACGGCGTCTTCCCGGCCCTGTCCCGCTCGGCGGCGTCCACCGCGAGGACGGCCGCCACCTCGCCGGCGCGCGCGATCCACTCGTCCGGAGTGCGCGGGGCCGGGCCGCCGGTCCAGTCCGTACGGCTGTCGCGGGCAATCGTCACGGGTCGTCTCCTCTCGTGTGCGGCGCGTCGCGCCTGTCGTCGCCCACCAGGTTAGGCAACATTCTCTACTTGTTAAGTGGGAAAAATGCCGAACCACCGGTAGGGTCGCCCTTGCACACCCCGGCAGGCTTCCCCGGACGAGGTGGACGACGATGCGCATCGAGCAGCTGGAGTACATCCGCGCGGTGACCCGTCTCGGCTCGCTGCGCCGGGCGGCCGACCATCTGCACCTGTCCCAGCCGGCGCTGAGCGAGACCGTGCGCAACCTGGAGCGCGAACTGGGCGTCGACCTCCTGGAGCGCCGCCGGTCCGGCGCGACGATCAGCGACAAGGGCCGCGAGCTGCTGCCGTACATCAACGGCGTGCTCGAGGCGGTGGACCGCCTGCGCGCCGCGGCCGACGAGCAGCACCGCACGGCCCGCATGGTCAGGATGGGCACGGTCAACGCGGCCACGGTGCCGCTGCTGATCCCCGCCATACGGGCGTTCCGCGAGGCCCATCCGGCGACACAGGTCGAGGTCGTCGGCGCGCAGCAGGCCGAGATCCACCGGCGCATCCGGGAGGGCAGCTTCGACCTCGGGCTGGTGAACTACCTGAGCGGCGACGACCCGCCGCCCGACCTCGCCACCACCGAACTGCTGCGCGGCCGCCCGGTCGTGTGCGTACGGCCCGACAGCCCGCTGGCCGCGCTGCCCGCGGTCGATGTCGCCGACCTGCTCCGCGAGCCCCTGATCGTGATGCGCGCCGGCTATGTCATGCACCGCCTGGTGCACCGCCTGCTCGACGGGCGTACGCCGTCGTTCTCCTACTCGACCGACGGCGCCGAGATGGGCAAGCTCATGGTGGCGGAGGGGCTCGGCGCCACCGTGCTGCCCGAGTTCAGCGTGGCCGGCGACCCCCTGCTGCGCAGCGGCGCGATCACCTACCGGCCGCTGGCGCGGCCGGTGGCGGAGGTCCACCTGGTGATCCAGTCACAGCGACCGGTCGCCGGCCCGCACGCGGCCCGCGACCTCCACCGGTTCCTCCTGGACCGGGCACGCGAGTGCCGCGGGGCGGCGCGCGCCGCACGGTGACCGTCCGGGGCGCGGGTGACCACGTGCCGGCGACAAGGCGCCGGTCACAAGGCGACGGTGACGAGGCACCGGCCAGAGGGCACCGGTGACAGGGCGCCCCTATCACCACCCCGCCGATCGCGTCTGGAACTCCCGGAATGACCGTCATAAGATCCCTTCTATCCGGGTAGGAAATACGTGGAAGGGGTTTCTTCGTGTCCGCCAACGTCAATCCCGAGCCGCTGCGGTTCGCCTACTGGGTGCCCAACGTCAGCGGCGGGCTCGTCACCAGCACGATCGAGCAGCGCACCGACTGGAGCTACGACTACAACCGGACGCTGGCGGTGCTCGCGGAGAACAACGGCTTCGAGTACGCCCTGACGCAGGTGCGCTACATGGCCAGCTACGGCGCCGCGTTCCAGCAGGAGTCGACGAGCTTCAGCCTGGCGCTGCTGCTGGCCACCAAGCGGCTGAAGGTGATCGCCGCCGTGCACCCGGGCCTGTGGCATCCGGGGGTGCTGGCCAAGCTGCTCAGCACCGCCGACCACCTGTCGGGCGGCCGGGCCGCGGTCAACGTGGTGAGCGGCTGGTTCAAGGGCGAGTTCACCGCCCTGGGCGAGCCGTGGCTGGAGCACGACGAGCGCTACCGCAGGTCGGAGGAGTTCATCCGCGTGCTGCGGGCGAGCTGGACCGAGGACAAGGCCGAGTTCCGGGGCGACTTCTACCGCCTGCACGGCTACGACCTGCAGCCCAAGCCGCTGCGTGGGCCGGACCGCCCGCACCCCGAGATCTTCCAGGGCGGCAACTCCACCGCGGCGCGCGCCATGGCCGGCCGGGTCTCGGACTGGTACTTCAGCAACGGCGCGGACTTCGACGGCGTCACCGAGCAGGTCGAGGAGATCGGCGCGGCGGCACGGGCCCACGGCCGCCGGGTGCGCTTCGGCCTGAACGGCTTCCTCATCGCCAGGGACACCGAGGCGGAGGCGCGCGAGACGCTGCGCGAGATCGTGGCCAAGGCCGACGTCGAGGCCGTGCACGGGTTCCGCGACGCGGTCCGCCAGGCCGGCCGGTCCACCCAGGACGGACGCGGGATGTGGGCCGACTCCTCGTTCGAGGACCTGGTGCAGTACAACGACGGCTTCCGCACCGGTCTCATCGGCACCCCCGAGCAGATCGCCCACCGGGTGATCGAGTACAAAAAGCGCGGCGTCGACATGTTCCTGCTCGGCTTCCTGCACTACCACGAAGAGGTCGAGTACTTCGGCCGCCGCGTGCTGCCCATCATCCGCGAGCTGGAGGGCGACCTCACCGCCACGGGCGCCCACCCTGCCGAACCCGCGCGGGCCTGAGCCATGACCGATCTCGTCGATTCCCCCGAGACCGCGCACGTCGTCACCGGCGACGAGGAGGCCCTCTCCGTCGCCGCCGAGCTGGCCGGCCGGTTCGCGACCGGCGCCGCCGAACGGGACGCCCGCCGCGCGCTGCCGTTCGCCGAGCTGGCCGAGCTGTCGGCGAGCGGCCTGCTCGGCATCACCGTCCCCCGCGAGTACGGCGGCGCCGACGTGCGCAGCGCCACGCTGGCGGAGGTCGTCCGCCTGCTCGCCGCCGCCGACCCGAACATCGCCCAGATCCCGCAGAGCCACTTCGTGTACGTCAACGTGCTGCGGCAGCGGGGCTCCGCCGAGCAGCGGAAATTCTTCTTCGCCGAGGTCCTGGCGGGCAGGCGGTTCGGCAACGCCCAGTCCGAGGCGGGCACCCGGCACGTGCAGGACTACCGCACCCGGCTGCGGCCCGCCGAAGACGGCGGCTACGTCCTCGACGGCGTCAAGCACTACTCCACCGGCGCCCTGTTCGCCGACTGGATCCCCGTCCTGGCCAAGGACCCCGCCGACCGGCTCGTCGTCGCGTACGTGCCGAGGGATGCCCCCGGGCTCACGGTCGTGGACGACTGGGACGGCATGGGCCAGCGGACCACGGCCAGCGGCACGGTCCGCCTGGAGGGCGTGCGGGTCCCGGCGGAGCACGTGGTCCCCCACCACCTCACCTTCACCGGGCCGCAGCTGCACGGCGCGCACGCGCAACTGCTGCACGCCGCGATCGACGTGGGCATCGCCCGCGCCGCGCTCACCGAGGCCGCCGAGTTCGTCCGGACCCGCAGCCGGCCGTGGTTCGAAAGCGGCCTCGACCGGGCCGCGGACGATCCCCTGACGATCCAGCGCTTCGGCGAGCTGGAGGTCACCGTACGGGCCGCCGAGGCCCTGCTGGGCGAAGCCGGGCGGGCGGTCGACCGCGCGCGGGAACGCCTCGACGACGACAGCGCGGCGGCGGCGTCCATCGCGGTCGCCACGGCCAAGGCGTTCGCCGGTCCGGCCGCCGTCGAGGTCGCCGACGCGCTCTTCGAGGTGTCCGGCACCCGGTCGGCGCTGGACTCGCTGAACCTGCACCGGCACTGGCGCAACGCCCGCACCCACACCCTGCACGACCCGGTGCGCTGGAAGATCCAGCACATCGGCCGGTACGCGCTGAACCGGACCCCGCCCCCACGGCACGGCCTGATCTGACC
>JADGHC010000186.1 GCA_019689655.1 Microbispora sp. | reverse complement strand
CAAGGTCCTCACCGTCGCGGTACCGCTGTGGATCGTGGAGGCCACCAGCGCACCGCACTGGCTGATCTCGGGCACCACGCTCGCCAACACTGCGATCGTCATCGTCTTCCAAGTGCGCGCCAGCCGCAGCGTGGACTCTCCCGCCGCCGGAGCGCTCGCCTACCGCCGATCCGGAATGGCCTTCCTCGCCTCCTGCTCCCTGATCTCGCTGTCCGCGGGCCCGGCATCCTGGGCCGCCGCGAGCCTGCTGCTGACCGCCGTGGTGATCCACACGATAGGCGAGCTGTGGCACTCCGCCGGCGGCTTCGAAGTGTCCTTTGCGCTTGCCCCCGAGCATGCCACCGGCCAGTACCTAGGTGTCTTCGGCCTGGGCGCCGGACTGGCCGAAGCCGTCGGCCCGAGCCTGCTGATCGCACTGTGCATCACCTGGGGCAGCCCCGGCTGGTACGTCACCGGAGCCATGTTCGTGCTGACCGGTGCGGCGGCGCCCCTCGCCACCCGCTGGGCGAAGCGCTGACGGCCATCGGGCGGAAGGCACGCCGCAAGCGCGCTCCGCCAACGGACGCCGCCGGCCCTGGCACGATGGCCCGATGACGGACGCGGATGCCCGCGGCAACGACCGCCCCGTCGGGTCGAGGGCATGCCGGCCGGGGAACCAGGGCGTGATCTGAAGGCTGCGGTTCACGATGAGCTTCGAGTTCGATCTCACCAGGAAGCGGCTCGGCCGGAAAGAGCGGCGAGACCTCCACGCGGCGATCACGGGCCGGGCCGGCCCCTATGGGGAGGTGACGATCACGATCGGGCTCGCCACCCGACGGGCTGATCTGTCCTCGGCCACGCTGCCGGAAGCGTGGGTGGCCGATCCGGACATGGGCCGGGAAGGCCCGGTGACCATCGGCGAGCGGACCCGCCTGGTCGTGGGCGATGCGGAGGCGGAGCTCGCGCAGAACCGCCGCACCCTGCGCAAACAGGATCGAGCCCTGCGCATCGGTCTCGGCGGACGACGCTACCGCTACCTCGCCGCCGAGACCGGCTCGAGGAGCTTCGCGGTTCAGGCCACGAACCGCTTCTGCGGGTGCGGCGGATCAGGGACGTCACGAGGGTGACGGTCCTTTCCGAGGCCGACCCCGTCGATGTGGCCCTCGGCTTGATCCTGCAGGGCGTCGACCTGCGAGGCCTCACGCTCACCCGTACGGCGTTGCTCAACGTCCTGGACTTCCTCGACACCGGCAAAGGAGAGGCTTGAAGGACCGTACGGTCATCGGTGTAACTCCTGATCAAGGAAAACGCACCTGATGAGTACGGTGATGCGCGGGGACGCCAAGGCATTGCCGGCTCCCGGCGAGAGCGTCACCTACGCCGGCGTGTACCGGCTGCCCGCCGAGGTGCGGAGCGTCGACGTCGACTTCCCCTGGCATGGAACGGAGGGCGCGCGGGTCGAGAGAGTCGCGATCACCTGACCAAAGGCCCTCACGACGGGAGGAAGCGGTCGGCCCGTGCGCAGTGCCGGGTCCGGTCCACCCCCCGCCGTCCCTGCGGCGCGGGGCCTCCGGCGCGGCCGAAGGCGTTCACACGTACGATCGCTTCCTCCCCTCCAGCGTAAGCTCCCAGGTCAGACCGACAACAGACGGTGGACCTCCTCATCCTGGAGCTCCCGCGCCGGACCGGATCTGACCACCCGCCCGGCGTCGAGGATCACGAACCCGTCGGCCAGCCGCAGCGCGAGGTCCAGGTACTGCTCGACCAGCAGGATCGCGAGGCCGGTCGCGTGCAGACGTTCGACGGCTTCCTCGATCTCCAGGATGATCGACGGCTGGATGCCCTCGGTCGGCTCGTCCAGGATCAGCAGCTTCGGCCGGGTGACCAGGGCCCGGGCCATCGCGAGCTGCTGCTGCTGGCCGCCGGACAGGAAGCCCGCGGGCCGTTTGAGCAGCGGCTTGAGCCGGGGGAAGACCTCCAGCGCCTCCTCCAGCGCCGCCCGGTCGCGGTGCGCGGACGCCTCCAGCGTGACCAGGAGGTTGTCCATCACCGTGAGCTGGGGGAAGGTGTCGTGTCCCTGCGGCACGTAGCCCATACCGAGCCGTACGCGCTGGTCGGGGCGGAGCCGGGTGACGTCCCTGCCCTCGAACGTCACCCGTCCGCCGGTCGCCGGGAGCACGCCCATGATCGTGTCGAGCAGGGTGGTCTTGCCGACCCCGTTGCGGCCCATCACGCAGACGAGGCGGCCCGCGGGCACCTCCAGCGAAACGCCGAACAGCACCCGGGCCCGGCCGTACCCCGACTCGAGTCCCTCAACGGACAGCATCCTCGGCACCCTCCCGCGCCCGCCCCAAGTAGATCTCCTGTACGCGCGGGTCGGCCCGCACCTGCTCCACCGAGCCCTCCGTCAGCACCTTGCCTTCGTGCAGCACGGTGACCCGGGAGGCGTACCGGCGCAGGAAGTCCATGTCGTGCTCGACCACGACCACGGTGTGGTCGCGGGCGATGTCGGTGAGCAGCTCGCCGGTGCGCTCCCGCTCGTCCTGCGCCATGCCGGCGACCGGCTCGTCGAGCAGCAGCAGCGTGGGCCGCTGGACGATCAGCATGCCGATCTCCAGCCACTGCCGCTGGCCGTGGGACAGCACCCCGGCCCGGCGGCCGGCCAGCGGGGCCAGGCCGGTCGTCTCCAGCGCCGCCGCCACCTCCTCCGGCACCCCGCGCCTGCGGCGCAGCAGCGACCACAGCGGGCGGCGGAACGACGCGGCCAGATCGAGGTTCTCCAGCACGGTGAGCTCTTCGAAGACCACCGAGGTCTGGAAGGTGCGGCCCACGCCGAGCCGGACGATCTCGTGCTCCTTGCGGCCCGCCAGGTCGTGTCCCCCGAACCGCACCGAGCCCGCGGTCGGCTTGGTCAGGCCGGTGATCACGTCGATGAGGGTGGTCTTCCCCGCGCCGTTGGGCCCGATCAGGAAGCGCAGCTCGCCCTTGCCGATGGTCAGGTCCACGCCGTCGAGCGCGCGGAAGCCGCCGAAGGCGACCTCCAGACCCCGGATCTCCAGCAGCGTCTCGCTCACGCCCGTGCCTCCCTTCTCCGTACGAGCCCGGCGGCCAGGCCGGCCAGGCCCTTGGGCGCCAGCGTCATGACGAGCACGAACAGGGCGCCCTGCAGGTACAGCCAGGCGTCCGGAAGCTCCTCGCTGAAGTAGGTCCGCGCGTAGCCCATCACCACCGCGCCGAGCACCGCGCCGGCGAGCTCGAAGCGGCCGCCGACCGCCACCGCGACGACGAGTTCGAGCGAGGGGACGACGCCGAGCAGGGCCGGGGAGATGATGCCGACCACGGGCACGAACAGCGCCCCCGCGATGCCGGCCATGCCGGCAGAGACGGCGAAGGTCAGCGTCTTCACGACGGCGGGGTCGTAGCCGAGGAAACGCACCCGGTCCTCGCCGTCCCGCACGGCCAGCAGCAGCCGCCCGAACCGGCTGCGGACGAGCTGCCGCGCGCCCAGGTAGAGCGCGCCGAGCACCGCCGCGACCAGCAGGTAGAGGCCCCGCTGGGTCTCATCGGCCGCCACGTCGTGGCCGAAGAAGCCGAAGAAGTTGGTCAGGCCGTTCGTGCCGCCGGTCAGCCCCTGCTGCCCGACCAGCAGGATCACCAGCGCCGCCGCCAGCGCCTGGGTGAGGATCGCGAAGTACGCCCCGCGTACGCGCTGGCGGAACACCAGCGTGCCGAGCAGCAGCGCGACCGCGACCGGCAGCACGACGACCATGGCCGGCGCGAAGACGGGGTTGGCGAAGGGCTTCCACAGCGCCGGCAGCTCCTCCACCCCGCTCCAGACCATGAAGTCGGGCAGGTCCCCGCCCGCGTCGTTGAGCTTGAGATACATGCCCATCGCGTAGCCGCCGAGGCCGAAGAACACCCCCTGCCCGAGCGTGAGCATGCCGCCCTGCCCCCACGCCAGGCCGATGCCCAGGGCCACGATCGCGTAGCACAGATACTTGGCCAGCAGGCCGAGGCGGAACGGCTCCAGCAGCAGCGGCGCCGCCACCAGGGCGAGCACCGCCACCGCGGAGAACACCGCCGCGAATCCCGCCGTTCCCCGCCACCGCCGTACGGGCTCCTCCGGTGCCGTCATGTCAGCGCCCTCGACCGTACGGACAGCAGTCCCTGCGGGCGGACCTGCAGGAACCCGATGATCACCACGAAGACCGCCACCTTGGCGAGACTGGCGTCGCTCCAGAACTCGGCGTAGGAGTCGAGCAAACCGAGGCCGATCGCGGCCAGCACCGCGCCGCGCAGCTGTCCCAGCCCGCCCGCGACGACCACGAGGAACGCGTCCACGATGTAGTTCGTCCCGAGCGTCGGGCCGACCGGCCCGATCAGCGTGAGGGCGACCCCCGCGACCCCGGCGAGTCCCGAGCCGATGAAGAACGTCCGCTGGTCGACCCGGCCGGTGTCGATGCCGCTCGTCGCGGCGAGCCTCCTGTTCTGCATCACCGCCCGCATGCGCCGCCCCTGCCCGGTCCGGTTCAGGTACGCCCAGATGGCGAGCACCGACGCCGCGGCCAGGGCCATGATGAACAACCGGTTGTAGGGCAGGATCCCGATGCCGCCGCGCAGCCAGGCGGGCGAGGCGACCTGCACGTTGGGCGCCCCGAACAGGTCACGGGCCAGTTGCTGGAGTATCAGGCTGACGCCCCAGGTGAGCAGCAGCGTGTCGAGCGGGCGGCCGTAGAAGCGCCGGATCAGCGTGCGCTCCAGGATCAGTCCCATGAGCCCGGCGACCACGAACGCGGCCGGGAGGGCGATCAGGAAGCCCACGCCCTGGAGCAGGTAGGCCGTGTAGGCCCCGGCCATGATGAACTCGCCGTGGGCCATGTTGATCACGCCCATCTGCCCGAAGGTGAACGTCAGCCCGAGGGCGGCGAGCAGCAGGACCGCGCCGATCGACAGCCCGATCGGAAGCTGGTTCAGCACCCCTTCCACGTCGCCTCCCGAGGGCGCCCGGAGCCGGGGTCGTGCATCTCAGCCGGCATCGTCGTCACGCCGCTCAGACCAGCCCGCCGGCCCAGGAGTACGTCTTGAGGTAGGGGTCCGGTTTGATCGGTTCGCCGGAGTTCCAGACCTCCTTGATCTGGCCGTCCGGCTGGATGACCCCGATGCGCGCGGTCTTGTAGACGTGCTGGTTGTCGCCGTCGATGGTGACCTTGCCCTCGGGCCGGTCCAGGCCGACCCCGGCGGCGGCCTTCTTGACGGCCTCCACGTCGGTGGTCCCGGCCTTCTCGACGGCCTCGGCCCATAGGTAGACGGCGTTGTATCCGGCCTCCATCGGGTCGGAGGTCACCTTGTCCGCGCCGTACTTCGCCTTGAACGCGGCCACGAACTTCTCGTTCTCCGGCGTCTCGGTCGTCTGGTAGTAGTTCCAGGCCACCAGGTGCCCGGCGATGTTGTCGGGGCCGATGGCCTTGACCTCCTCCTCGGCCACGGACACCGACATGGCCGGGATCTGATCGGCGCCGATCCCGGCGCTCTTGAGCTGCTTGAAGAACGCGACGTTGCTGTCGCCGTTCAGGGTGTTGAAGACCGCGTCCGGCTTCGCCTCGGCGATCTTGTTGACCAGGGTGCCGTACTCGGTGTGCCCGAGCGGGGTGTACTCCTCGCCGAGGATCTCCATTCCGTTCGCCGCGGCGTACGCCTTGATGATTTTGTTCGCGGTCCTCGGGAAGACGTAGTCGCTGCCGACGAGGAACAGCTTCTTCTCGCCCTGTTCCTTCAGGTAGTCAAGGGCGGGCACGATCTGCTGGTTGGTGGTGGCGCCCGTGTAGAAGATGTACGGCGAGCTTTCCAGTCCTTCGTACTGGACCGGGTACCACAGCAGCGCCTTGCGCTTTTCGAAGACGGGAAGCATCGCCTTGCGGCTCGCCGACGTCCACCCGCCGAAGACGGCGGCGACCCTGTCCTGGGCGATGAGCTTGGTGGCCTTTTCGGCGAAGGTCGGCCAATCGGACGCGCCGTCCTCCACGACGGGCCGCAGTTTCTTGCCCAGCACCCCGCCCGCCGCGTTGATCTCGTCGATCGCCAGCAGTTCCGCGTCCTTGACGGTGACCTCGCTGATGGCCATCGTGCCGCTGAGCGAGTGAAGAATGCCCACTTTTATGGTGTCGGAGCTACCGGACGAGGCCTCATCGGCGGCCGGCTGTCCCGCACAGGCCGCGAGTGCCGTGACCGCGAGCGCGAACACCATCCCGGCCGACCATAATGATTTCCGCAATTAACTCTCCCTTGCCGCCACGGCCCCCGCGCCGATCCGTCTGCCGTCGAAGGTGATCGCGCGGTGTTTCCCGCGGAAATCCCGGGCGTTAACAACTCATTAGCGAAAGGCTCACCGCCGTCCGGATACGCATACGAAATCAGCGGGTAACGCGGGGGAAACGGCGGGTACTTATCGTCCCGCCATGCGGCTCACTCCACACGAACAGGAACGGCTCCTCATCCACGTCGCCGCGAGCGTGGCCCGCGAGCGGAAGGAGCGCGGCCTCCGTCTCAACCATCCGGAGGCGACCGCGATCATCGCGTCCTTCCTCCTGGAGGGCGCCCGGGAGGGCAGGAGCGTCGCCGACCTCATGGACGCGGGCCGCAAGGTCCTGCGGCGTGAGGACGTCATGGAGGGCGTGCCCGAGATGCTGGAGTCGGTGCAGATCGAGGCGACCTTCCCCGACGGCACCAAGCTCGTCACCGTCCACAACCCGATCTCATGAGCGAGCCGGGCTTCGAGGGCGTGCCGGGCGAGATCCTGTGCGGCGACGGCGACGTGCCGCTGAACCCCGGCAGGGAGCGGATCACCCTGAGAGTCGTCAACACCGCCGACCGGCCGGTGCAGGTCGGGTCGCACTACCACTTCGCCGCCGCCAACCCCGGCCTGGAGTTCGACCGGAAGGCGGCCTGGGGCACCCGCCTCGACATCCCGGCGGGCACCGCGGTCAGGTTCGAACCCGGGATGGCGCGCGAGGTCACGCTGGTCCCGATCGCGGGCGGCCGCGTCGTCCCCGGGCTGCGCCCCGAGTGGGCCGGGCCCCTCGACGGGAGGACCGATGTCTAGCGTCGAGCGCGCCCGCTACGCGGCGCTGTACGGCCCGACCACCGGCGACCGGGTGCGCCTGGCCGACACCGACCTGTACGTCGAGGTGACCGAGGACCTGTCGATGGGGCCCGCCGGCGCGGGCGACGAGGCCGTGTTCGGCGGCGGGAAGGTCATCCGCGAGTCGATGGGGCAGGCCCGCGCCACGAGGGCGGAGGGCGCGCCCGACCTGGTCATCACCGGCGCGGTGATCCTCGACTACTGGGGTGTGGTCAAGGCCGACATCGGCGTGCGCGACGGCCGGATCTGCGCCATCGGCAAGGCCGGCAACCCCGACACCATGGACGGTGTCCACCCCGACCTCGTCATCGGCCCGTCCACCGAGATCCTCGCGGCGAACGGCAAGATCGTCACGGCGGGCGCGGTCGACTCCCACGTCCACCTGATCTGCCCGCAGCTCCTCGACGAGGCGCTCGCCTCCGGCGTGACCACGATCGTCGGCGGCGGCACCGGCCCCGCCGAGGGCACCAAGGCCACCACCGTGACCGGCACCTGGTATCTCGGCCGGATGCTGGAGTCGCTGGACTCCTACCCGGTCAACGTGGCCCTGCTCGGCAAGGGCAACACGGTGAGCGAGGAGGGGCTGCTCGAACAGCTCAGGGCCGGGGCGTCGGGCTTCAAGCTGCACGAGGACTGGGGCACCACCCCCGCCGCCATCGACGCGTGCCTGCGGGTGTGCGACGCCACCGGGGTGCAGGTGGCCATCCACACCGACACGCTGAACGAGGCGGGGTTCGTGGAGTCTACCCTGCGGGCCGTCGCGGGCCGGGCGATCCACGCCTACCACACCGAGGGCGCGGGCGGCGGCCACGCCCCGGACATCATCACCGTGGCCTCCCACGCCAACGTGCTGCCGTCGTCCACCAACCCCACGCGGCCGCACACCGTCAACACCCACCACGAGCACCTGGACATGCTCATGGTGTGCCACCACCTCAACCCCGCCATCCCCGAGGACCTGGCGTTCGCCGAGTCGCGGATCCGGCCCACGACGATGGCCGCCGAGGACGTCCTGCACGACATCGGCGCGATCTCCATGATCGGCTCCGACTCGCAGGCGATGGGCCGCATCGGCGAGACGATCATCCGTACCTGGCAGACGGCGCACGTGATGAAGCGGCGCCGCGGCGCGCTGCCGGGCGACGGCCCCGCCGACAACCTCCGCGCCCGCCGGTACGTCGCCAAGTACACGATCAACCCGGCGATCGCGCACGGCCTGGACGCGGAGATCGGCTCGGTGGAGGCCGGCAAGCTCGCCGACCTCGTGGTGTGGAGCCCGGCCTTCTTCGGGGTCAAGCCGGACCTCGTCATCAAGGGCGGCGTCATCGCGTACGCGCAGATGGGCGACGCGAACGCGTCGATCCCGACGCCGCAGCCGGTGCTCCCCCGGCCGATGTTCGGCGCGGCCCCGGCCACCGCCGCCGCGACCTGCCTGCACTTCGTCGCGCCGCTCGCGCTGGAGGACGGCCTGGCCGACCGGCTGGCCGTGCGCAGGCGGCTGGTCCCGGTGGCCGACGTACGGGCCCGGCGCAAGGACGCGATGCCGCTCAACGACGCCCTGCCGGACATCCGGGTCGATCCCGACACCTTCGCCGTACGCGTGGACGGCGAACTGATCGAGCCCGCCCCGGCCGAGTCGCTGCCGATGGCGCAGCGCTACTTCCTCTTCTGACATGAACGGGGACGCGGCGCTGCTGCTGCTGGCCGACTCCCGGCTGCCCGCGGGCGGCCACGCCCACTCCGGGGGCGTGGAGGAGGCCGTACGGCTGGGCACGGTCACCGGCTCCGGCGACCTGGCGCGCTTCCTGCGCGGGCGGCTCGCCACCGTGGGCCTCGTCACCGCCGCCCTCGCCGCCGCGGCGTGCGAACTGGCCGCCGCGGACGCCCTCCCGGAGCCGTGGCGGTGGCTGGACGCCGAGGCCGACGCCAGGACCGCCTCGCCCGCCCAGCGGGAGGCCGCCCGGACCCAGGGGCGGCTGCTGCTCCGCACCACCCGCCGGATATGGCCTTCGGCCGCCGTGGACGCGCTCGCGCGGGCGGTGCCGGAGGGCCCGCACCACCCCGTCGCACTCGGCGCGGCGGCGGCCGCGGCGGGCTGCGACCCCCGCCGGGCCGCGCTGGCCGCCGCCCACGCGTCGGTCACCGGCCCGGCCACGGCCGCCGTACGGCTCCTCGGCCTCGACCCGGTCACCGTGCACCGCCTGCTCGCCGATCTCGCCCCCGCGCTGGACGACACGGCCCGCGCCGCCTGCGCGGCGCTCGCCGCCGACTGCGCGATCGACGGGGAGCCGGACGAGTGCGGGGAGGATCACCCGGACGGGCGGCACGCGGCGTGGCGGGCGCGCTGGCGCGCGCTGCCGGCGCACGGCGCGCCCGCGCTCGACCTCCTGGCGGAGGGGCACCTGACCAACCCGATGAAGCTGTTCGTCTCCTGACGTCCCCGGCCCATCTGCAGCGAAAGGACCCGCATGGGCGCTCACCACGACGACCTCCACGACGCGGCCGAGCCGCACGGGCGGGCGCTCCGCCTCGGCATCGGCGGGCCGGTCGGCAGCGGCAAGACCGCCCTGGTTGCGGCGCTGTGCCGCACGCTCGGGCCGTCCCTGCGGCTCGGGGTCGTGACCAACGACATCTACACCACCGAGGACGCCGACTTCCTGCGCCGCGCGGGGGTCATCGACCCCGAGCGGATCCTCGCCGTGCAGACCGGCTGCTGCCCGCACACGGCCATCCGCGACGACATCGCCGCAAACCTGGACGCCGTCGAGACGCTGGAGGAGCGGTTCGGCCCGCTCGACCTGGTGATCGTCGAAAGCGGCGGCGACAACCTCACCGCCACGTTCAGCCGGGGCCTGGCCGACCGGCAGATCTTCGTGCTCGACGTGTCGGGCGGCGACAAGGTGCCCCGCAAGGGCGGGCCGGGGGTGACCTCGGCCGACCTGCTCGTGGTGAACAAGACCGACCTCGCGCCGATGGTCGGCGCCGATCTGACCGTGATGGCCCGCGACGCGGCGGCCGTACGGGACGGCAAGCCGGTGCTGTTCACCTCGATCAGGGAGGACGACGGCGCCCGGAACGTCGCGGAGTGGGTGGCGGACCTGGTCGGCCGCTGGCGGCGCGAGCACGGCGAGCCGCACCGCCACGCCGCCCGCGGCGCCGCCCCGCGGGTCCCGGCGTCCCGGCCGTGACGGCGACGGCCGTCACCGCCCGCGCGCTGATCAGGACCGCCGCGAGCGGGGGCCGGACCCGGCTGGAGACGCTGCGATCGGATCCGCCGCTGACCCTGCGGCAGACCGGCCCGCATCGGGTCCACCTCGTGTCGGCGGGCGCGGGCCCGCTGCGCGGGGACCACCTCGACCTCGGCGTGGACGTGGCCCCCGGCACCTGCCTCGAAATCCGCTCGGTGACCGCGACGCTGGTGCTGCCCGGTCTCGCGGACGCCCCGTCGGTCATGGTCGTGCGGGCCAGGGTCGGCGCGGGCGCCACCCTGCGCTTCACCCCGGAACCGACCATCCTCGCCTCCGGATGCGTGCACCGCCTCGTCGTACGGCTGTCGCTCGCCGAGGACGCCACGGTCTTCTGGCGGGAGGAGATCGTGCTCGGG
>JADGHC010000185.1 GCA_019689655.1 Microbispora sp. | reverse complement strand
CGGCGGTCTCACCGATCTGAAGCTGCTGGGGCCGGCGTGCCAGTTCCACAACCGCGACCGGTACCGGTACCCCGAGCGCTACACCCGCCGGAAGGTGGGCAAAGACCGCTGGGCCTTCACCTACCACCGCCTCGGCGGCGTCCGGCGGCGATGAACCACGAGCAGAGAGGCGGCACACGTGATCAGGCAGCAGACGGATCAGATGGCAGGGGCCGGCACACACGACCCCGACGTCGGCGATGGTGAGAACCGTGGTCGGGAGGGGTAGCGTGCGCGACCAGCGGACCAGGTGGCCGGGGCGGCGCGCGCGACCAGAGGCAGGACCAGAAGTCAGGACGGCTCGCGGGATCAGGGGCGGGACAGCCGCACGACCAGACGGTCGGGAGTGGCTCCCGTACACAGGCGGCCGGGGGCGTGGACCACCTACGTACGGGAAGGCCGGCCGGGTTCGCTCTTTTCATGAGCCGACCGGGTTCTCGAGCACGCGTCAACGGGCGGCTCGGCCTCGATCACTCCTGGCCAGGAGTATGTCCGTGGAGTCCGACGGGACAGATGCGGCGCGCGGCGGACGTGGCCGGCACGCTGCTACCCGAATCGCCGACTCCGCACGGCGCGGTACGCCGGGCGACGGTCCGCGCACTAAAGCAGCCGTCATGCCGCTGCCGGGCCGTCGATGTCAGGATCACCATGTTGGTCGTTCCGCTGATAGCAGGGCGAGGGGCTTGATGTCACATCTTCTGTCGCTCCGGGAGTTCACCGGCGAGCAGCTCGACGCGCTCATCCGCAAGGCACTGGAGATCAAGCAGAATCCCGAGGCGTACCGGAGCGCATTGCCCGGAAAAGGTCTTCTCCTGCTGATGCAGAAGACCTCGACCCGCACCGTTTTGGCGTTCACCGCCGCCATTCATCAGATGGGCGGCTACGCCATACGGATGAACTGGGACGAGAGCAATTTCGCCATCTCCCCGCTGGACCTCGAGGCGCGGTATATCTCCACTACCGCCGACGCCGTCCTGGCACGCCTGCGGAATTTCGACGATGTCGCCGCGTTGGCCGCGAGCAGTTCCATCCCCGTCGTCAACGGCTGCTGCTCCCGCTATCACCCGTCCCAGGTCGTAGCCGACTGCCTGACCATTCTTGAGACCGCGGGCCGCATGGAAGGGGTGGGGCTCGCCTATGTCGGCGTGCACAACAACGTGACCAACTCGCTTCTCGTCGGCTGCACCAGGCTGGGGATACGGGTCAACCTGGTCACGCCGCTGCGGCACGACGGCGCGATCGATGACGAACTGGTCGCGGAGGCCGAGGCGACCGGCCTGGTCCGCAGGTTCGACACGGTCGCGGCGGCGGTCGCGGAGTCCGACTTCGTCTACACCGACACCTGGGTCGACATGGAGCACTTCGACGACCCGGATTATCAGGAGGAGAAGCAGCGCCGTATCGCGCTGATGTCGCCGTTCCAATTGAATCGGGAGAACCTGGGCGGAGCGGACCCGTGGATCATGCATGACATGCCGATACACCCGGGATACGAGATCTCCCGGGAACTCGTGGACGCCCCGAAGTCGGTCATCTTCCGGCAGGCGGAGAACCGCCTGTACGCGGCCAAGGCGATCCTGCACGAGCTGATGACCACGTGACGAGCGCCGCCGACCCTCCGGCCTCCCGGAGGCCGCGGGTCCGCCCCGGCGTGGTGGTCCAGTACGATCCACGAAGGTGGTTTCAACCGGCACAAATGAGGGGGCGGCGTGGGTTTCGCGGACGACCCCCCGGAGCGGCCCGGAGAGCGGCCCCACCCGGGGCTCCCGGAGATCGTCGTCGACGCGCGTACCCGCGGCTTCCTGTGGCCGGGCGAGCCGATCGGCGGACGGGAGTTCGCCGCCGCCCGGCACTCCCTGTTCGACGGCGCCTTCACCTGGCCGGTGATGACGGTCAGGCGCTCGGCCCTCGACCACAACATCGCGACGCTCGCGGACTTCGCCGCCCGTCACGGGCTCGCCTTCGCGCCGCACGCCAAGACCACGATGTCGCCCCAGCTCGTACGGGCCCAGCTCGACGCCGGGGCGTGGGGGATCACCGCCGCCACGCCGGCTCAGGTGCTCGTCCACCACTCTTTCGGGGTCCCCCGGGTGCTGCTGGCCAACGAGATCTTCGACCGCGGCGCGCTGCGCTGGCTGGCCGGCGAGATCGGGCGTTTCGACTTCCTCTGCTTCGCCGACTCGGCCGAGGGCGTGCGGGTGCTCGACGAGACGGCCGGTGACGTGCCCTTCCGGGTGCTGGCCGAGCTGGGCCACCCGGGCGGCCGTACCGGCTGCCGGGACCTGGACGAGCTGGTGGCGGTGGCCCGCGCCGCGCGGGACGCCCGGGGGACCGAGCTGGCCGGGGTCGCCGGATATGAGGGCACCCGGCACGAGGCCGGCGAGGTGCGCGCGTTCCTGCGCGATCTGGCCCGCGCCGCGCGGACGCTCGCGCCGTACGTCACCGGCCCGATGGTGGTCTCCGCCGGCGGCAGCGCGTGGTTCGACCTGGTGGCCGAGGAGCTCGCGCCGCTGGCCGACGAGCTGGGCGCCACCGTGGTGCTGCGCAGCGGCGCCTACATCGCCCACGACGACGGCTACTACCGCGAGCACACGCCGTACAACAGGCTGGAGGGCGAGCTGCGCCCGGCTTTGGAAGTCTGGGCCCAGGTGCTGTCCGTGCCGGAGCCCGGCCTCGCGCTGGCCGGCATGGGCAAGCGGGACGTCCCGTACGACATCCACCTGCCGTTTCCCAAGACCGTACGGCGCGGCGGCGCGGGGCCGGCCGAGCCGCTGACCGGGGTGACGGTCGTCCAGGTGCAGGACCAGCACGCCTACCTCCGCGGAGACGCCGGGCTGCGCCCCGGAGACCTGGTGTCGTTCGGGCTCTCCCACCCGTGCACGGCCTTCGACAAGTGGCGCGTCATCCCCGTGGTGGACGACGACGACATCGTGATTGATTTGATCACTACGTGTTTTTGATGGAGCGGTGACAATGGCTGGCAAGAAGGAGATCCGTACGACCGCCGGGGCCGCGCCGGTCGGCGCCTACTCCCAGGGCCTCGTGGTGGGCGACTTCCTCTACACCTCCGGGATGGGGCCGCTCGACCCCGAGACCGGCGAGGTCGTGGGTGCCGACGTGGCCGCCCAGACGCACCAGACCATGCGCAACCTCGGCGCGGTGCTGGAGGCCCACGGGCTGACGTTCGACGACGTGGTGAAGGCCACCGTCCACCTGCAGAACCTGAAGGAGGACTTCGCCGCGTTCAACGAGGTCTACCAGTCCTACTTCACCCGGCCCTACCCGGTGCGCACCACCGTGGGCTCCGATCTCATGAACATCCTCGTCGAGATCGACTTCGTGGCGTACGCGGGTCGCTGACGATGGACAGCGCCCTGTACGTCTTCGTCGAGGACCTGCGCGCCGAGGGCGTGCGGGGGCTGCTCGACCGGGCCTCGGCGTACGGCGTGCGAGGTGTCGCGGTGGCGGCGGCCTACCACCAGGCCACGGACGTGACCCCACACGGCGCGACGCGGCTGACGCTGCGCCGCGACGGCGTCCACTTCCTCCCGCCGGACGACCTGTTCGCCGGGCTGCGCCTGACCCCGCCCGTGCAGCCGGGGGCGCAGGACCGGCCCCTCGACGAGCTGCGCCGGGCCTGCGCGGACCGGGGGATGCGGCTGCACGGCTGGACGGTGTTCCTGAACAACGCCACGCTCGGCCTGGCCTTCCCCGACGTGACCGTGGAGAACTGTTTCGGCGACCACGGCTCGCCGTCCGGCCTGTGCCCGTCCAATCCCGACGTGCGGGCGTACGCGGTGGCGCTGGCCAGGGCCGTCGCCCGGCAGGGGGTGGACACGGTCGTCGCGGAGTCGCTGCACTTCGGGGCCTTCTCGAGCGAGCGATGCTTCGTGGCGCTCGGCCCGATGGACGCCTTCCTGTTCGGCCTGTGCTTTTGCGTCCACTGCATGCGCCGGGCCGCCGACCTCGGGGTGAACGCCGAGGTGGCCAGGCAGGAGTGCGCCAGGATCGTCGGGGGCGTGCTCGACGGCGATCCCCCCGCGGAGGGCGAGGTCACGCGGGCCGCGCTGACCGCGTACGCCGGCCCCGAGGCGGTGGCGTACGCCCGGGCCCGCTCCGAGAGCGTCACGTCGCTGGTGGGCGAGGTCGCGGCGGCGGTGACGGACGAGGGTGCGCGGCTGACGTTCATGGACGGCACGGGCGCGGTCAAGGGCTACGCCCACGGGCTGCCCTCGGCCGGTCTGGCCGCGCACGACTCCTGGCAGCTCGGGGTCGACCTGGTGGCGCTCGGCGACCTGGTCCCGTCGTTCACGGTGCTCGGGTACGCCAGGGACCCCGCCAGGGTCGCCGACGACGTCGCGGCCTACCGGCGGTCGGTGGGCAAGAACCCGGAGCTGCGGGTCGTGCTGCGCCCGGGCGCGCCGGACACCGACTCCGCCGACCGGCTGGCCGCCAAGGTGCGCGCCGCCCGTACGGCGGGAGCCGGGGCCGCCGACTTCTACGCCTACGGTCTGGCGCCGCTCGACGCGCTCGGCCGCATCACCGACGCCCTCGCCTGAACGTCACGCGGACTCGCGGACGACGAGCTCGGTGGGGAGGATCACCGGGTCGGCCGGGCCGCCCCGGAACAGGCCGAGCAGCAGCCGGACCATCGCGCCGGCCTGCTCGGCGACCGGCTGCCTGATCGTGGTCAGCGGCGGCTCGGTGTAGCGGGCCGCCTCGATGTCGTCGAACCCGACGATCGCCACGTCGTCCGGCACCCGGCGGCCCGCCTGCCGCAGGGTCTGCAACGCGCCGATGGCCATGAGGTCGTTGGCGGCGAAGACCGCGTCCAGGTCCGGGTCGTCCTGCAGCAGGTGGCGCATGGCGACGGCGCCGGACTCCCGGGTGAAGTCCCCGACGGCGACGATGGAGCGCCGGTCGGACTCGCGCAGCGCCTCGCGGTAGCCCGTGAGCCGGTCCTGCCCGCCGACCATGTCCTGCGGCCCGGCGATCGTGGCGATGCGCCGCCGCCCGCTGTCCAGCAGGTGGCGCACCGCCTTCTTCGCGCCGCCCACGTTGTCGTTGTCCACGTACGGCAGGGGCACCGGCACGGCCGGCCTGCCGTACGAGACGGTGGGCACGCCCATCCGCGCGATGGCGGCGGGCAGCGGGTCGGCGCCGTGCATCGAGATCAGCATGACCCCGTCGACGTGGCCGCCGGCGATGTAGCGCTCGATCCTCGCGTGGCTCTGCGCCGAGCCGGCGAGCATGAGCACCACCTGCTTGTCGGCGGCCTCCAGCTCCACCCCGGCCGAGCGGATGACCGTGGAGAACATCGGGTCCTCGGAGAAGACCCTGGTCGGCGGCTCCGACACGACCAGCGCGATCGAGTCGGTCCGCTGGGTGACGAGGCTGCGCGCCGCCGAGTTGGGGACGTATCCCAGCTCGTCCACGGCACGCAGCACGGCATCCCTGATCTGCGGCGTCACCGTCGTCTGCCCGTTGACGACCCGGGAGACGGTGGCACGGGACACCCCTGCCCGTGCCGCCACCGCCTCCAGAGTGGGTCGCTTCATTCATTCCCCCCTCGGTCGTGCCTGACGGATCAAGCCCTGCCGCGCATGGCCCTGGCGGCGCCTCCGGGCAGCGTTCGTCAGGCACTCCCCAGCCCATGTCGTCGGATGACGTCTCGATACCACAACGCGCTGTCCTTGGGAACGCGGCGCTGGGTCTCGTAGTCGATGTACACGATGCCGAACCTCTTGTGGTAGCCGTAGGCCCACTCGAAGTTGTCCAGGAGCGACCATACGAGATAACCCCTCAGGTCCGCACCGGCGGTGATCGCGGCGTGCGCCGCCCGCAGGTGACCGTCGAGGTAGGCGATCCGGTCGTCGTCGTGTACGCCGTCATCGGTGACGTGGTCGTCGAAGGCCGCCCCGTTCTCCGTGACGAGCAGCCCCACCTCGGGGTAGTCGCGCGACAGCCGTACGAGCAGGGTCTGCAGGCCGGACGGTTCGATGGGCCAGTCCATGGCCGTGGTCGGGCCGGTCGGCGGCTCGAACCGGACGCCCTCCGTGCCGGGGAAGGCGGGGTTGGCCGGTTCGCCGGGCGCGGCCGACACGAAGGACGGGTGGTAGTAGTTGATGCCGAGCAGGTCGAGCGGCTGGTGGATGACGGCCAGGTCGCCGTCCCCGACGTGGTCGAGGCCGCCGTGGCGGGCCGCGATCTCCAGCACCTCCTCCGGGTAGCGCCCCCGCAGCGCCGGTTCGAGGAACTGCCGGTTCATCAGCCCGTCCACGAGCGTGGCCTCCCGCTCACCGCCGTCCGTCTGAATCACGGGGGAGAGGTTGAGGGTGAGCGCGATCTCGGCGGCGCCGGCCGCGCGCAGGGCCTGCGCCGCCAGGCCGTGCCCGAGCAGCAGGTGGTGGGCGGCGCGGAACGCGGCGGCCGGGTCGCGCCTGCCCGGGGCGTGGACGCCGGAGCAGTAGCCGAGGAAGGCGGCCACCCACGGCTCGTTCAGCGTCGTCCAGGTGCGGACGCGGTCGCCGAGCCGCGCGTGCACGATGGCGGCGAAGTCGGCGAAGCGCGCGGCGGTGTCCCGTACGGCCCAGCCGCCGGCGTCCTCCAGCGCCTGCGGCAGGTCCCAGTGATACAGCGTCGGGTACGGCGTGATGCCGTGGGCGAGCAGCTCGTCCACCAGGCGGTCGTAGAAGTCGAGGCCGGCGGGGTTGACCCGTCCCGCTCCGGTGGGCAGGACGCGCGGCCAGGCCACCGAGAACCGGTAGGCCGCCAGGCCCAGGCCGGCCATGAGCCGTACGTCCTCGGCGTAGCGGTGGTAGTGGTCGCAGGCGACGTCGCCGGTGTGGCCGTCGGCGACGTTGCCCGGGATCTTGGAGAACGTGTCCCAGATCGAGGGGCCCCTGCCGTCCTCGCCGGCGGCGCCCTCGATCTGGTAGGCCGCGGTGGCGGCGCCCCAGACGAAGCCGTCAGGGAAGACCATCTTCGACGATCCGGTCCCCCGAGGCGCCATGGTCGTCGCCGTCATCCCTTGACCGCCCCCTGCATGATTCCTCCGATGATCTGTTTGCCGAGCAGGACGAAGATGAGCACCAGCGGCAGGGTCGCCACCGCCGTCCCGGTGAGGCCGAGCGTGAAGTCCCGCACATATCCGCTGGCCAGCTGCGACAGCGCGACCTGCACGGTCGGATTGTCGGGAGTGAGGACGACCAGCGGCCAGAAGTAGTCGTTCCAGGCCGTCATGAACGTGAGCATGCCGAGCACCGCCGCCGCCGGCCGGGCGGCCGGGACCACGACGTGCCAAAACAGCCGGGCCGTGCTGCACCCGTCGATCCGCCCGGCCTCCAGCAGCTCGGTCGGCAGCGCGCGGCTCAGATACTGCGTCATGAAGAACACGCCGAACGCGTTGACCAGCGCCGGGACGATCACGGCGTACATGGTGCCGGTCCACTCCAGCTTGATCATCAGCATGTAGAGCGGGATGATGCCGAGCTGCGTCGGGACCATCATCGTCACGACCGTCATCAGCAGCAGCACGTTGCGCCCGCGGAAGCGCAGCTTGGCGAACGCGAAGCCGGCCAGCGTGGAGAAGAACATCACCGACACGGTGATCGACCCGGCGACCACGAACGAGTTGAGCAGCGCCAGCGCGAACGGCGCGGTGTCGAAGACCCGCCGCACGTTGGCGAAGAAGTTGCCGCCCGGCAGCAGCGGCGGCGGCACCTCGGCCAGCGCCGCGTTGTCGTGCGAGGCGACGATCACGCTCCAGTAGATCGGGAACGCCGAGAAGAACGCCACCGCCACGAGGGTGAGATAGGTGAGCGGATGCGATCTACGCATCGAGGCCTCCCCGCATGCGCCGTACGACGAGGTAGTTGACGCCCACCACCACGACCACGAGCAGGAACATCACCCAGGCCGCCGCCGAGGCGTAGCCGAACTCGAAGCTGCGGAAGCCCTTCTCGTACAGGTAGAGGGCCAGGGTCTGGAACTGCCGGTCGGTGCCGCCCGTGGCCGCGGCGCCGTTGCTGACCTGCGCACCGAACAGCAGCGGCTCGGCGATGATCTGCATCGACCCGATCGTGGTGACGATGACCGTGAAGATGACGGTCGGCCGGATCATCGGGAGCGTGATGCTCCACAGCTGCTTCAGGCTGGACGCGCCGTCGAGGGTCGCCGCCTCGTAGATCTCCTTCGGCACGGCCTGCATGGCGGCGAGGTAGATGAGCGCGTTGTATCCGGTCCACCGCCACATGATCATGACGGCGATGGCGACGTGCGAGGTGGCCACGCCCGCCTGCCAGTTGATCCGGCCGAACCCGAGCCAGTCGAGCACCATGTTGATCAGCCCGAAGTCGCGGCCGAAGAGCTGGCTGAAGATGACCACGACGGCCACGACGCTGGTCACGTTGGGCAGCAGGAGCGTGATGCGAAACAGCGTCTGCGCCCGCAGCGGCCGGTTCAGCAGGTGCGCCAGCAGCAGCGCGAGCAGCAGCTGCGGCACCGCGGACAGCACGCCGATCGACAGCGTGTTGAACGCCGCGTTCCAGAAGTAGCCGTCGGCGAACAGCGCCGTGTAATTGTCCAGGCCGATGAACGGGTTGTCGCTGCTCAGCAGGTTCCAGTCGTGCAGCGACACCCAGGCCGTGTAGACGAGCGGGAAGATGCCGAAGGCCGCGAAGAGCAGGAAGAACGGTGCGACGTACGCGTACGGCGAGACCCGCAGGTCCAGCCGGTGCAGGCGGGAGCGCCGGCCCGGTCCCCTCGTCGCCGCGCCCCGGGGTGTTGCCATGGGAGATCCTCCTGTGATCCGCCAGACATGACCTCGGGCAGGGCCCCGGGCGTGGTCGCTTCGGGGGCCCTGCCGGTGACGGACTACTTGATGGCTTCCACGTCCTTGAGGACCTGGGCCCACGCCTCGTCGGGCGTCTGCTTGCCCTGCTCGACCCGGCCGATGCCGTTGCCGATGGCCGTACGCACGTCGCCCTCGCGGGGGCCGAGGTGCTGCGGCTTGAGGTTCTTGGCGGCGTCGGAGTAGATCTTGCCGACGGGGGCGCCGTTGAAGAAGTCCTTCGTGAAGTTCTGGATGTCCGGCTGGTCGTACAGCGAGGGGATCGACGGGAAGTTGCCGATCGCCTTGAACACCGCGGCCTGGTTCTGCGCCGAGGTCAGGAAGTCGATCAGCTCGGCGGCCTCCTTGGGGTGCTTGCTCTGCTTCGGCACCGTGAGGTGGGAGCCGCCGGAGTTGCCGGCACCGCCGGGGACGGTGGCGATGTCCCACTTGCCGGCCGCGTTCTTGGCCTGGTCCTGGATGTAGGCGGTCATCCACGCCGGGCAGATCACGGTCGCGAACGAGCCCTTGGCGAAGCCGGTGTTCCACTCCGGCGTGAAGGCGCCGATCTTGGCGGACAGCTCCGCGTCGATCATCTGCATGGACAGGTCCCACGCCTTCTTCACGTCGGGGTTGGTGGCGACGACGATGTTGTCCTGGGCGTCGTACACGCCGACCGGGGCCTGGGCGATGATCGCCCGGAAGATCTCACCGGGGCTGTCGAAGAACTTGGCGCCCTTGGGCGCGTGGGCGGCGAACTTCTTGCCGGTCTCGATGTACTGCTCCCAGGTGGGCCACAGGGCCGACACCTCCTCGCGCTTGCTCGGCAGGCCGGCCTTCTCGAACAGGTCGGTGCGGTAGCACATGGCCAGGCCGCCGACGTCGGTGCCGAGGCCGATGAGCGCGCCGTTCGGGGCGAGGCCCTGCTGCCACTTCCAGTCGAGGTACTCGCTTTGGCGCTTGCCGAGGCCGTACTGCCGCAGGTCGTAGAACCTGTCCGGCTGGGAGGTGAACTGGCTGATGTAGCCCACCTCGATCGCCTCGACGTCCGCGGCGCCCGCGCCGGTGGCGAGGTGCGCGGCGAGGTTGGTGTGGTGGTCGGCGTACGCCGCCTGGCGCTCTTCGATCTCGATGTTCGGGTGCGTCTTCTTGAACTCCTCGTACAGCGGCTTGAAGCCGAAGTCGCCGAAGAGGCCGACGCTGAGCTTGATCTTCTCCGTGGACTGGCCGCCGCCGGCCGTGCCGCCGGATCCGCCCCCGCCGCACGCCGTGAGCGTGAGCAGGGACGCGGCGAGCATGGGGGCGACGAACCGGACGATCCGGCGGCCCGAGTGGGGAGTGCCCATGAACCCTCCTTGGGTTCCGCATATTAAAACGATCTTGAAGAGAGCGCTCTCGCACAAGAGTGGGAGTCGGCCGTGAGGGCGTCAAGGACTGGATCAGTAACGATTCCCGTTATCTCCGGAAGGCGAAGCCGCTGGTGAGAGCGCTCCCACGGCTATCGGCGCAGCGTGGCGGGGTCTGCGGCGGGATCGGCGTGCCCGGCACCGGGCCGAAAATCAAACAGAGAGCGTTTTCTCGATCTCGGTGGAAGTTTCCCGCCGCGTTGACAATGGGTTGCATCCCGCCTAGCGTCAGCGGCGCTGAGAGCGCTTCCAGCGTTGCTGCCGGATTACGGGCCGGCAGGAGTCCCGCCTCCCGCAGTCGTTAACCCCCCAGCGGAGGTCGCACATGCCACTCCGACCCGTCAGGACCCTCGGCCTCGCCGTCCTGACCGCCCTCACTTTGTCATCCCTGCCCGCCCTGCCCGCCGGCGCCGCCACGGTCCAGGTCGGCGCGGGCAGCTACACCACCGACCTGCCCGCCGG
>JADGHC010000184.1 GCA_019689655.1 Microbispora sp. | reverse complement strand
CCCCCCCGCCCCCCCCCCCCCGGGCGCGCGGCGCGCGGGGGGGGCGTCGCGATCGGCTGCGCCGGCCGCCCGGAGGTGAGCGGCCCGCACCGACGGACGGCAACGCGGGGTTGCGGAAACCCCGGGTCAACGCGGCCGGGCTGTCGTCATAGGCCCTCATCGGCGTGGCGAGTCGTGAGTTCCCCTCCCGGAACCGCGTCCGGGCGCGGCCACCCTGGAACAGCAGGCCGGAGAGGTCGCCCTGCGCGATGCGGCGCGGAGCGCGAAGGTGGCGGCCATGGAGGCGGCGGCCAGAGACGGCCACGGGCCGGGAGCACGTTTCGCGCCGGATTTCCTGCTGACGGCGATCCTGGCGCTCGCCACGGCGTGGTCGGCGGCGAGCCCCTTCGGCCCCAGGCTCAACCCCGAGCTGGCCGCCGATCCCGCCGCGCTGCGGGCCCAGATCGCCGACGCCGTGGCCGCGATCGCCGATCCCCGGCCGGCACCTGCAGCCGTTCCTCGTCGTTAGCCGTTCGATCAGGTCGTCCACGTCGAGCTCGCCGGGATGCAGCCGGACCTCCTCCAGCCGTGCCCGCAGTCCCGCGATCGGGGTGCGCAGTATGACCGCCCAGTCGTCGGCACGGGTGTGGCCGCATGTAGTCCATCTGCACCAGAAGCCGTGCGGTACTTGTCCGCTTGCACCAGGCGAGAACGGGTCCTGGAGACGATGTCCGGGCCGGCATCGCGAGCGAGTGTGGGAAACCGCGTGCATCGCACGCGGCTTCCCAACCTCCCTAGCGATGTCTGGAGTGAAACGACAGGTGGCGGTCTTCTTCTACCGAGTCGGACGATGGGCCTTCCGAAAGCGCCGGCTCGTGGGCGTCCTGTGGGTCGGCGTCCTCCTCGTGGTCGGCTTCCTCGGTGTACGGGCACCCTCGTCGGAGGACGAGGCCCTCCGCATGCCCGGCACCGAGTCGCAGCAGGCGTTCGACCTGTTGGCGGAGCGATTCCCCGGAACCAACCCCGAGGCCGCCGAGGCCCGCCTGGTGTTCCAGGCATCGGACGGCCGGCAGGTGACGGCCAGGGCGAACAAGGCGGCCATCGAGAAGGCGCTCGATACGCTGAAGGGAAGTGCCCAGGTCGATTCGGTCAGCGACCCGTTCACCTCGGGTGCCGTCAGCGACGACGGCACCATGGCGTACTCCCGGATCAGGTACACCGTGGGCGCCGACGACCTGACGCAGGAGGCCAAGCAAACCCTCCAGGCCGCCGCGGATCAAGCCAGGGACGCGGGGCTGACTGTGGAGTTCGGCGGCACGGCCCTGCTGACGCAGCCGCAGACCGGCGCTTCGACGGAGCTCATCGGCCTCGGCGTGGCCGCGGTGGTGCTGTTCCTCACGCTCGGCTCGGTGATCGCGGCGGGACTGCCGCTGATGACCGCGCTCGTCGGCGTGCTCATCTCACTCATGGGGATCTTCGCCCTGGCTCGGCCCCTGGGCCTGACCTCCACCGTCTCCATCTTGTCGCTGATGCTTGGCCTCGCGGTCGGCATCGACTACTCGCTGTTCATCACCTCCCGCTTCCGCGACGAGCGTGCTCGGGGCAGGGAGCCGGCCGAGGCCGCAGGCCGCGCGGTCGGTACGGCGGGCTCCGCCGTCGTCTTCGCCGGCGCGACGGTCTTCGTCGCTCTGGCCGGACTGAGCGTCGTCGGCGTCCCCGAACTCACCAAGATGGGCCTGGCCGGCGCCGGCACCGTGCTCATCTCCGTCGTCATCGCGTTGACCCTGGTCCCCGCGCTGTTCGGCTTCCTCGGCGACCGGCTGCTACCTCGCGCGGTCCGCAAGAGACTGGGCGTGGGTCGCAGCCGCCTCACGGGCCGCCGGTCCGCAGGCATCGGCGGCACGGTCGCGAACGGACCGTTCGCCCCAGACGTCACCAGTACGCCGGCTGCCGGATCCGCCACGGCTCATGGAAAGCGGCCCGGTATCGCTGTCCGCTGGGCCCGCTTCCTGGTGCGCCGGCGCCTCGCGGCGCTGCTGGTGGGGGTGATCGGCCTCGGTGTGGTCGCCGTACCGGCGTTCAGTCTCGAACTCGGTATCCCCGGCGACGAGTCCAAGCCGGTGACCAACACCCAGCGCCGGGCCTACGACCTGCTGTCCGAGGGCTTCGGCCCCGGCTTCAACGGACCGCTGACCGTGGTCGTCGACGCCTCGCAGGCCGCCGACGCGCAGGCTGCGGCGGACACGGTCGCCAGGACCGTACGGAACGTGGACGGAGTCGTCTCGGTCGGTGCCCCCGTCTTCAACCCGGCGAAGGACACGGCCGTCCTCACGGCGATCCCCGCGTCCGCTCCGAACACGGACGAGACCAGGGATCTGGTGCACCGCATCCGCAGCGCCGTCGACGCGGTGGAGGACGACACGCACACCTCCGTCGCGGTCACCGGCCGCACCGCCGTGATCGTCGACGTCTCCGAGTCCATCTACAGTGCGCTCGTGATCTACCTGGTCGTGATCATCGGCTTCGCGGTGATCTTGTTGCTGGTGGTCTTCCGCTCGATCCTGGTGCCCCTCAAGGCGGCCCTCGGCTTCCTGCTGTCCGTGGGTGCGGCGTTCGGTGTCGTCGTCGCCGTCATCCAATGGGGCTGGGCGTCGAGCCTGTTCGGCATCGACCAGACCGGACCGGTCATGTCGATCATTCCGATCTTCGTCATCGGTGTCGTGTTCGGACTCGCCATGGACTACGAGGTCTTCCTCGTCTCCCGGATGCGCGAGGAGTACGTGCACGGTGCGACCAGCGAGGACGCGATCGTCACCGGGTTCCGGCACAGCGGGCGCGTCGTCACCGCGGCGGCCGTCATCATGATCAGCGTTTTCGCCGGGTTCATCGGGATCGCCCAGACCAACATCCGGACGACGGGTCTCGGCATGGCCGCCGCGGTCGCCTTCGACGCCTTCGTGGTCCGCATGGCCATCGTCCCGGCTGTGCTGGCCCTCTTCGGGGACCGGGCCTGGAAGCTGCCCCATAAACTGGCACGCGTGCTTCCGAACGTCGATGTCGAGGGCCGGTCGCTGGACGCTTGCCTGTCCCCGCAGACGACCGCGCCGGACAAGGAGGCGACCCCGGATCCCGTCGGCGGGCGCTGAGCCGGCATGACGATCCTGAAGGGCGTTCTCCCGCAACCGCAGGCAGAGCGGTTGCGGGAGGCGGTGATCACGACGACGGCGTTCGTGCTCTTCCTGCTCGGCAGCGTCGTGCGGGGCGACGAGTCGCTGACCGCGCCGCCGATCGCCGCGTATCTGCTCGCCGTGGTGTCCTGCGCCGCGCTGCCGCTGCGGCACAGGACACCGCTGCCCGTCATGGTGGTCACCACTGTGTGCAGTGTGCTGGCGATGGCGGCGGGCCTGATGCTCACTCCGCTCGTCGTGGTCCCCGCCATGATCACGGCGTACACGATCGCGGTTCGGGCCGAGCGGCGTACCACGACCGCGGTCCTGCTCGTCTCCGCCGCGCTCCTCATGGCGATGGGGCTGGTGGTGCAGCCGCTGTCCTGGTCCACGGTTACCAGGACCTGCTCGACGGTCATCTTCCCGCTGGCGGCCGGCGTGCTCGGGCATTCGACCCAGAACCGGCGTGCCTACCTGGCGGCCATGGAGGAGCGCGCGCTGCGGGCCGAGGAGAGCCGGGAGAGCGAGGCGCGCCGGCGCGTGGCCGAGGAACGGGTACGCATCGCCCGGGAACTGCATGACCTCGTAGCCCACGAGATCACCCTTGCCAATGCACAGGCCGTGGTCGCCGCGCACTTCTTCGACAGCCGCCCCGAGCAGACCCGCACCAGCCTGCGGCAGCTGGTGGAGACGACACGCCAGGCGCTGGACGAGCTGCGTGCCACGGTCGGGCTGCTGCGCCAGTCGGGGGACCAAGCCCAGCCCGCCGAACCGGCGCCCGGGTTGGCTCAGCTGCCCACGCTCATCGAGTCGTTCCGCCGTGCGGGCCTTACGGTGTCGGTGCACGAGGAGGGTCCGGCGGGGACACTCCCGCCGGGTCTGGACCTCACCGCCTACCGGATCATCCAGGAGGCGTTGACCAACGTGACGAAACACGCCGGTACCGGCCGGGCCCGGGTGGGCCTGGCCTGGACCCGCGACCTGCTGACCCTCACCGTCACCGACGACGGGCCGGGGAACCACACGGTCCCGGGCCTGTCCGCCGGGTCGGGCGGCTTCGGTCTGATCGGGATGCGCGAACGTGCCGCCGCGGTCGGCGGCCGGCTCGTCGCAGGCAGGCGGCCCGAGGGCGGGTTCCGTGTCGTCGCCGAACTGCCTCGCCCGGCACGGGAGACACCCCGAAGTGCCGTCGCGGGCGACGGGGAAAGGCAGACGGGCATGATGACGACGAGCGGCCGATCGACAGCGGACGCCGTACGGCCGGTGGGTGAACCTCCGCCGCGCGGTGAGGCGCCGGACGACGCCGCACGGCGCGGGGACGTCGCATGACGCTGCGCGTTCTGCTCGCCGACGATCAGGCCCTGCTGCGCGGAGCCTTCCGGATGCTGCTCGACAGCGCCGACGGCATCACGGTCGTCGGTGAGGCGGCCGACGGCCGGGAAGCGGTCCGGCTCACCCGGGAACTGCGCCCGGACGTGGTGGTCATGGACATCCGGATGCCCGGGGTGGACGGGATCACCGCCACCACGCAGATCTGTGCCGATCCGGAGCTACGGGACTGTCACATCCTGATCCTCACCACGTACGAAACCGATGAGTACGTCGCGCAGGCGCTGCGCGCAGGCGCCGGCGGCTTCATCGGCAAGGGGATCGGGGCCGAGGACCTGGCGGACGCGGTACGAACCATCGCGGCCGGCGACACCCTGCTGTCCCCGGCCGCGACCCGCTCCCTGGTCGCCCGTTTCCTGGCGACACCGGAGAACACCCCACGGCGCCCCCGCCAGTCCGAACGACTCGCCGAGCTCACCCCGCGCGAGCGCGAGATGGTGGCGCTGGTCGCCACCGGCCTGTCCAACCAGGAAATCGCCGAGCAGATGTTCCTCAGCCCGTTCACCGTGCGCGCCCACGTACAGCGGGCCATGACGAAGCTCCGTGCACGCGACCGCGCACAGCTCGTCGTCATCGCCTATCAGACGGGCCTGGTGCAGGTCACCACGGACGACGACAACCCGGGATGGCCCGCCTGAGGGCAGGGGCGAATCCGGCGAAGTCAGTACGCGTTCTTCCTGCGCGGAGGGCCTGGGCGCGGCGTTCGTGCTACCGCGGGGGCAAGACGCAGAACTCGTTGCCGTCGGGATCGGCCATGACCACCCAGTCGACCTCGCCCTGGCCGATGTCGATCCGCTCGGCCCCGAGGGAGGCGAGACGGTCGACCTCCGCCTGCTGGTCACCGCCCGCGGGTGGAGCGATGTCGAGATGCAGCCGGTTCTTCCCGGTCTTCGGCATCAGAGGCGGGCCACCCCAGGTGATCTTCGGGCCGCCGTGGGGGGAACGGATCGCGGTCTCCTCGTTCTGGTCCCACACCAGCGGCCAGCCCAGCGCCCTGCTCCAGAAGTATCCGGTCTCCCGCGAACCATCGCAGGAGAGCGCGCCGATGAATCCGCAGTCGGCGAGGAACGCGTTGCCCGGCTCGATGACGCAGAACTCGTTTCCTTCGGGGTCGGCGAGCACGACGTGCCCCTCCTCCGGGCGCTGACCGACGTCGATGTGCCGGGCACCGAGTTCGAGCGCCCTCTCCACCGTCTGCCGCTGGTCCTCGAGGGAGGTGCTCGTCAGATCGAAGTGCGCCCGGTTCTGACCGCGCTTGTCCTCCCGGGTCGGCAGGAAGCGGATGCGGAACCCGGTGTCGTCGTCCGGCAGGAGCGCGATGTCGTCTCCGGCCGTCTCCCAGCCCAGCAGACCGGCCCAGAAGCCCGCGAGACGGAGCGGGTCGTGCGCGTCGAAACAGAGCGCCACGAGGTGACAGGTCATACCGCTTCGATCCTCCGATCTGAATGCGGAACCATCGGCGGGGCACGGCCCGCGCACCCACACGGGCAGTCCACGCTAGACGCTCCGCAACCCGCGGCGCGAAGCATTTTCTGCAGCGCGCTCCGGGGCAGGCGGGCCGGGAAGCCGACGGGAGCTCTCCGGCGTCCCGCGGCACGTGTGGCGCCGGGACTCGGCCATATCCGCCAGGCGAAAGGCCGGCACTCCCGCGAGAGGAGCACCGGCCTTGCCTAGTGCGAGATCACTTGCTGGTCATGACGACCACCCAGCGAGGGGGACGGGCGTACGCCTTCCCCATTTCGTCTGAGCAGCCCTGGTCACAGCCACAGCCCGGAATGACCATTTCGCACCTTCCTGAAGGTTACGCATCTCGTCACTCTCAGTGTGCGCACCGAGCACGGTCGGTCAAGGAAGAGTCATCTGCCTCCCGTGCCAGAACTTCCGACTGCCGTGCGGCTTGTGCGGGTGAAAAGCGGACGAACCGGCCTTTAGTGCGGGCACGACCAACGCCTGCTCCATGCTTGCGGCGATTTCCCCATGCGTCACGCGCGACCTGCGGCGACGCTACTGTTCGCGGTTATCGCTTTCCGCCGTTTCCGTACCCATGCGCTGAAATACCCGCCTGACGCATCTCGAAGGCAACCAACGTCGTCACGAGGTACGCGGCCCCTCCGGTGATCAAGGCTGCGATACGGCCCGGCCAGGAGGAGGCGATCCGCCCGGCGAACGAGCCCGCTCCGGCGGTCTGAACGGTCAGAAGGTGGGTCCCGGGACGGTCCAAGCCGCCAAGCACAGAGCCGTCCCGGGGTCTCCGATCCGCTCATCAAGTGATGGAAAGGAGGACTCCAGTATGGCCGACTTTCTGATCCGGGCGACGATTGTCGCTGGGGTCATAGTCGCGGGACTTTTGGTGTGGCGTCGGTTGCACCGGGTCTCGTTTTGGCTGGTGGTGGGTTTCCCGGTTAAGGCGCTGATGGTGTATGGCACCTGGCGGGCGGTGGCCTCGGGGTGTGGGCTGGCGCGGCGTCGCCGGCGTCTGCGCTGGACCTTCCCTGGCTTCCCTCATCTGGGGGGCTGAACCAGTGGTCATGATGCTCACCAAGCAGCGGCGCACGCTGCGCCGGGTGGAGGTGGAGCGCGCTCCCCGGCTCGGGCTGATCCGCCCAACCTCGCTGGGCTTCCGCGTCACGGTCCGCCTGCACGATGGGCAGACGCCGGAGGACTACACGCGGGTGCTGGACAAGCTTGCCCACGCCTGGAAGGTCCACTCGGTACGGCTGGCCGGTTGGAAGCCTGGCAAGGTCACGTTGGTGGCGACGCTGGCGGGTTCAACCCCAACCGGCGTCCGTGAGGGGCCCTGCGTTCTCCGGACAGCTTCCTGGTGATCACTTCATGATGCGAGCTGCTGGCTCAGCCTGGATGCACCGCGCTGATTCTGACGTGATCGTCGTGAAATGAGAGGAGGTGCCCTGCGAGCTGGGATGATGGGAGTTCTCCACGCTTCCAAGATCCGCAGTCGAAGGACACCTCTCACGTGCGATTGTTTCATGCCCCCGCCAGGACCCACGCGCGCTTCGACGACGAGCGCGAAGGCGGCCGGTCTGCTGCCGGACACTACCTTTCACGACCTGCGGCACACCTTCGCGAGCACGGCCCTGGCCGAAGGCGTTCCGATCTCCGAGGTGTCCCGATGGCTCGGCCACGAGTCGATCACCACGACGGTTGATCTCTACGGGCATCTCGTGCCGGAAGCCTCGGAGCGGGCTCGTTCAGCGCTCGATTCGGCGTTCCGTTCCGCGCTCGATGTGCCCCCACTGTGCCCCGAGCATGAGTGATCCGGAAGTCGGCCCAGCTTAAAGGGGTGGAAGGTGGACGAGTCGGCCTGTAGGCCGGGTTCTGTGATCAGCCATGCAGGCTGACCGGCGGCCATCCATCTAGGACCGCCGTTGCCGGCGGCCTCAAGCGGTCTACCCGCGCGGCTCGGGCGGGCAGCCCTCAAACGTCGCGCGCGGAACGTTCCGGAGAACGTCCCTTCTTGACCTTGCTCCGGGTGGGGTTTACCGAGCCGCCCACGTCACCGTGAGCGCTGGTGGTCTCTTACACCACCGTTTCACCCTTACCCCCGCGGAGGGGGCGGTCTGTTTTCTGTGGCACTGTCCCGCGGGTCACCCCGGGTCGGTGTTACCGACCACCCTGCCCTGTGGAGCCCGGACCTTCCTCGGCAGGGCCGAATGCCCTGACGCGGCCGCCCGGCCGGCTCGTCCACCGATAGGTAAGCCTAGCGGCTCCCGCTTCATTCCCCGGCCCGGCCGAAAATTCTCCCAATTCCGGCCGACGTGGCGGGCCGGCGGGTTCTCCGATCCCTCGCGGTTGACACCGGGCGTTCGCGGTCGCCGCGAGCCCGGCAGGGGACCGTCTCGTGGTCCGCGGCACATGCCCCGGCCTCCGCGGGTGCAGCATCGCGGAACGCGGCCCGGCGCCTGGGCCGCTTTCCGCGTCGTCCCACCCGCGAATAGCCGCCCGGCCACGCGACCGGGCTCCGGCTCCAGCTAACGTCGCAGGACGTCCTTGACGAACACGATCCCGTCGTACCCGGCCAGGTGCGCCGGGTCCAGCGGGGCGTACCCGAACCAGGGGGACACGCGGAGGGCGGGCCGTACGTCGCCGAGGGAGGTGGCGAGCCGCCGGGCGTCGACGACGCATCGGTCCTCCGGGAGGGCGTACAGGAGCCCTTCGAGAGTGTCCGGGGGCGGGTCGTCCACTCCCTGGTGCCGGATGGTGCCGAGCGCCGTGGCCAGGAAGGCGAACTCCTCGCCCAGATGGGCCCGCGCGATCGCGCCGGAGCTCCACCACGCGAACGCCTGGTCGCCCAGCCGGATCGTGCTCTTGTCCCGCTGAAAGTGCGCGTTGTGGGCGTGGACCAGCGCCGGGCCCCGCTCGGCGACGGCGAGGAGGTTGCCGGCGATCATCGAGCTCCGCAGGCCCAGCAGCCGTGGCATGCGGCCCGGTGACGTATCGGCCATCCAGTGGTGGTAGTGCAGCAGGCCGGTTGCGGCCCGCCCGTACAGGCGGGCCCGGTCCCACTCGTCCGGTGTGGAGGTCGCGATCAGGTGCGGCGTCTCCGCGTCGAGCAGCGCCACGAGATCGTCGGCGAGCAGCCGCAGCTCCCTGGCCTCGGCGGACCGCCCGATGGACTGGGACGGGTCCATCATCGTGGCGGGATTGGCCCACCGGTCGTCGGCGCCGAGCAGGCGGTCGAGCGTGTCCGCGTCGCAGGGAAGCAGGTCCGGGTCCAGCCGGGCCGCGAGGTAGCCGTGCTGAGCGGTGAGGGCCTGCCGGGGGCTCGCGGCGTGGCTCATCTCCAGCGGGCCGTCGAGGCCCGCGAAGCGCAGCCGCTCGGACGCGGGCCGGCCGTCGTTGTACGCGCGCATCCAGCGCACGAGCTCGCGGTTGGCCTGGGACGCGCCCCACCCGTGGCTGAAGCCGCGCGCCATGACCTCATCGAGGGTGCCCGTGCCCCAGGTCACGTAGTCGTCCACGACCAGGCCCATCAGGCAGTCGCTCTCAATTGCGATCGTCCGGTAGCCCTCCAGCTCGACGAGCTGCCGGAACAGCTCGTTGCGCAGCTCCAGCAGAAGGTCTTCGCCGTGGGTCGGCTCGCCCAGGGCGAGCACCCGGGGCCGGGCCGGAAGCAGCCTCATGACGGAGGCGGCATCGACGGCATAAACGGCGTCCTTGATGTCGGTAACCATACCTTCAACGGTATCGTTGAATAAACGATTGAAAACTTTCTCTCATTTTCTTCGAGAAAACAGACTTCAAACCCTCAAATCACGGGTTCAACCGGCGGGCACGCGTGCGGCCCGGCCGGCGTACGCGATGTGCCAGAACGGCGCGTGTGCGGTACGGAGATCGGCGGCCGCGTAGGCCGGGGCGTATTGAAAGACACGGCAAAAGGAACCGGCCGAGAGGCACGCGGCATTTTCACACCGGCGGCCTTGAGGAGGCCGGCGGTCTCGTTCGTACCACCCGGGAAGGGAGACGTCAGGACAGGTGCGCGGTGTCGTTCATCGCGCGTACGACGGCGGGCCCGTCGGCGTAGTAGTCGATCGCCGACAGGCAGGCGAGGTCGAGGTGCATCCGGTAGATGGCCTCCGGCGGCGCGCCGAGCGCGAAGCGGAGCAGCATCTTGATCGGGGTGACGTGGGAGACCACGACGACGCTGCGGCCCTCGTGAGCCTTCAGGATGCGGTCCCTCGCCTGCTCGACCCGCCGGGCGGTCGCCGCGAAGCTCTCCCCGCCGGGCGGCGCGACGTCGGGGTCGGCCAGCCAGGCCGCCAGTTCGCCGGGCCAGCGCTGCTGGATCTCCGCGAACGTGTGCCCCTCCCACTCGCCGAAGTCGGTCTCCCGGAGATCATCGTCGACCAGCACCGGCAGGCCGGTCCTGGCGGCCACCGCCTCCGCCGTCTGCCGGGCGCGGGTGAGCGGGGAGGTGACGATCACCTCGACCTCGTACGGCCGCCGCGACAGGCGCAGGGCCGCGGCCTCGGCCTGGGCCAGCCCGGTTGGGGTGAGCGACGGGTCGCCCAGCCCGGAGAACCGTTTCTCCACCGACAGCGGCGTCTGCCCGTGCCGGAGCAGGAGCAGGGACGTGGCGACGCGGGTCGCGCGGGGCATCCATCCGTGCCCGCGCCGGTCATGGGAGGTGACGGTTCCGGCGGCCGCACCCCCGGGCCCGTCGGCGGCCGTCTCGTCCGCCGCCGTGCCCCCGGCCTCACGGACGTCATCCTCGTCCAC
>JADGHC010000183.1 GCA_019689655.1 Microbispora sp. | reverse complement strand
CACCCGTGAGGACGTCAGCTCGGGGATGCCGTCGCCATCACGCCCACGGCGATCCGCGCCTCCATCACACCGGGGTCCTCGGTGTGGGTGAGCGTCGCGCCGAGGGAGCTCAGCAGCCTGCGCATACGCGTGTTGTCATACAGGAAGGTCGCCCGCACCTCGGCGAAGCCGAGGTCCCTGGCCCGGGCGAGGAGCGTACGGGCCAGGTGGCCGCCCAGGCCCCGGCCCTGCCAGCGGTCCTCCACGAGGAGGGCGAGCTCCGCGATGCCCGGATCCGAAGTGAAAAGCAACGTCGCGAGCGCGACGACCTGGCCGTCATGGCCCGCGACGAGCGAAAGGCCGCGGGAACGGTCACACAGCCGGTCGAACACGCGCGGCGGCAGGGTGGGGTTGGCGGTGAAGTAGCGGAACCTGCGCGTCTCGGGTGAGCAGCGCTCGTGCAGGTCGCGCAGCGCCTCGCGGTAGAGCGGGGTCAGCGGCTTGACCTGCACCCGCGCGCCGTCGGCGAGCCGCACCGGCCCCTCGGCCGCGGACGGCTCGGCCGGCGGCTGCGCCAGCCTCACCATCGCGGCGGCGCGGGCCGCCTCGGTCAGGGTGAACGGAAGCCCGGAGCGGCGCAGCCGGATCGACCGCCGCGGCGCCACCGGCACCACCAGCAGGGTCGGGTCGGGCAGCTCCGGCGCCTCCCCCGCGTCGCCGTCCTCGCCGCGCGGCCGTACGGCCATCGCGCCGTACACCCAGCGGGCGTCGTCGGCGCGCAGCAGCTCGCCCAGGATCTCCGGCAGGCGCCAGGGCGTCGAGCGCAGCCGGGCGGCGAGCAGCAGCGTCCGCGTCGGCTCGTCGGTCAGCTCGTGGGCGGTGGCGGGCACGATCCGCACGCGCCGCCCGCCGGCGGCCTCCAGCGCCTCGCGTACGGCCTCGGGGGAGGCGGGGATGTCGGTGACGAACTCGTCGACCGTGCCGTCCGTGTCCTGCTGCACCGACAGGCCCAGGATGTTGCCGCCCTTGCCGGCCAGGGCGGTCGCCAGCGACGCCAGCCGCCCGGGCCGCTCGTCCACGGTCGTGCGAATCCGGAAGAACCCCATCGGTACCGCTCCCTCCGTCGTGCCGGTCTTCAGAGTGGCCGAGCGCTGTTACACATGTGCTACGCAGCGGTGAGCCGCTCGTTTCCGGTGGATATGTGGTGTTACGACTGCGGTTATCCGCGTACGTCGCGCCGACTCCCCACGACATCCGTCGCCATATAGCGGTACGGAAACGGATATAGCAGGATGTGCACCATGAGCGCTCCCCTGTCCCCCGTTTTCGTCAACGGTGAGGTGTCCTTCTGGTACCGGGCGCTGGGAGTGCCCACGCCGGGAGAGCGGCTCGACGGCGACCTGCGGGCCGACGTGGCCGTGGTCGGCGCGGGCTACACCGGACTGTGGACCGCCTACTACCTGAAGAAGGCCGACCCGTCGCTGCGGGTCGTCGTGCTGGAGAAGGAGTTCGCCGGGTTCGGCGCGTCCGGACGCAACGGCGGCTGGCTGACCGGCGCCCTGGCCGGCTCGCCCGGCCGGTACGCGAAGACCCACGGCCGGGACGCCACCCGGCGGCTGCAGCGCGCGATGTTCGAGGCCGTCGACGAGGTCATCCGCGTCGCCCGCGAGGAAGGCATCGACGCCGACATCGTCAAGGGCGGTGTGCTCACGGTGGCCCGCGGCCCGGCCCAGGCGCTGCGGCTGCGCGAGGAGCTGGCGGGCCAGCGCGAGTGGGGCTGGGACCGGGACGACGTCCGGCTGCTGACCACCGCCGAGCTGAACGACCGCCTGCGGGTGGCGGGCGCCACCGCGGCCACCTGGAGCCCGCACTGCGCCAGGATCCAGCCGGCCAAGCTCGTCCGCGGCCTGGCACGGGCCGTACGCACCCTGGGCGTGGAGATCTACGAGGGGACCCCCGTCACCGAGATCGCACCGGGCCGGGCGGTCACGCCGTACGGCACGGTGCGGGCCGGCCACGTGCTGCGCTGCACCGAGGGGTTCACCGCCACCATCCCGGGCCACCATCGCGACTGGCTGCCGATGAACAGCTCCATGATCGTCACCGAGCCGCTGCCGGAGAAGGTCTGGGCGGAGCTCGGCTGGCAGGGCCGCGAACTGCTCGGCGACATGGCGCACTACTACATGTACGCCCAGCGGACGGCCGACGACCGCATCGCCTTCGGCGGGCGCGGCAAGCCCTACCTGTACGGGTCGCGGATCGACGATCGGGGGCACACCCACCCCTGGACCGTGGACGCCCTGTGGGACCTGCTGGTGGCGTTCTTCCCCGCCGTCGCCGGGTCGCGGGTGGCGCACGCCTGGTCGGGTGTGCTCGGCGTGCCGCGCGACTGGTGCTCGGCGGTCCACCTGGACCCCGCGACCGGCCTCGGCTGGGCCGGCGGCTACACCGGCCACGGCGTGACCACCACCAACCTGGCCGGGCGCACACTGCGGGATCTGGTGCTGCGCCGCGACACCGAGCTGACCCGGATGCCGTGGGTGGACCGGCGGGTGCGCGCCTGGGAGCCCGAGCCGCTGCGCTGGCTCGGCGTCCACTCGATGTACCGTCTCTACCGCCTGGCCGACGCCCGCGAGAGCAGGGGCATGACCAGGACGTCCGTACTGGCCACGATCGCCGACAAGATCACCGGCCACTGACCGGCGCCGCACGCACGAGCACGCCCCCTCGCCCCCGCCGGCCCGGGCGTATCGTGCTCACCATCCGGCGTTCACCAGAAAGAAAGACACGACACCCTTGAGCTCGACCATCCTGTTCCGCGGCGGCCGCGTCTTCGTCCCCGGCGGCTTCGCCGAGGCGGTCCTCGTCCGCGACGGCGTCATCGCCGCCGTCGGCGCCGAGGCCGACCTCGTACGGCTGGCGCCCGGCGCCGAGCCGGTGGACCTCGGCGGCGGCCTGCTGACGCCGGGGTTCACCGACGCCCACATCCACCCGGTGCAGGCCGGGCTGGAGCGCGCCAAGTGCGACCTGTCCGAGGTGTACGGCCTCGACGCCTACACCGAGAAGATCGCCGGATATGCCGCGAACAATCCGGACAAGGAGTGGATCGACGGCGGCGGCTGGGACATGTCGGCGTTCCCCGGCGGCCTGCCCCACCGCTCCCAGCTCGACTTCCTCGACCGCCCGGCGTACTTCGTGCAGCGCGACCACCACGCCGCTTGGGTCAACACCCGCGCCCTGGAGATCGCCGGGATCACGAAGGACACCCCCGACCCGGCCGACGGCCGCATCGAGCGCGACCCGGACGGCACGCCGAGCGGCGTGCTGCACGAGGGCGCGATGGACCTCGTCGGCCTGCTCACCCCGCGCCCGGCCCCGGCCGACGTCGAGGCCGCCCTGATGGACGCGCAGGCCCACCTGTTCTCGCTCGGCATCACCGGCTGGCAGGACGCCATCGTGGGGTCGTACGCCGGGTCGGACGACCCGCTGCCCGCCTACCTGTCCACCGCGTCCTCGGGGCGGCTCAAGGCGCGCGTGGTCGGCGCACTGTGGTGGGACCGCACCCGCGGCGCCGAGCAGATCCCCGGCCTGGTCGAGCGGCGCGCCGCCGCCGAGGGCCTGGACCGGTTCCGGGCCACCTCCGTGAAGATCATGCAGGACGGCATCCCGGAGAACTTCACCGCCGCCGTCATCGAGCCGTACTGCCACTGCGGCGGCACCGGCCTGTCGTACGTCGACCCGGAGCTGCTCGGCGGATACGTCAAGGAGCTCGACGCGCTGGGCTTCCAGGTGCACTTCCACGCCATCGGCGAGCGGGCCGTACGCGAGGCGCTCGACGCGCTGGAGGGCACCGACCCCGCCAACCGGCACCACATCGCGCACGTGCAGATCATCACGCCGCAGGACGTGCCGCGCTTCGCCGAGCTCGGGGTGACGGCCAACCTGCAGCCGCTGTGGGCGACCCACCACCGGCAGATGGACGAGCTGTGCATCCCCTACCTGGGCGAGGAGCGCGCCTCCTGGCAGTACCCCTTCGCCGACCTCGTACGGCACGGCACCCGCATCGCCGGGGGCTCGGACTGGCCGGTCTCCTCGGCCAACCCCCTGGAGGCCATGCACGTGGCGGTCAACCGCACCGAGCCGGGCGGCTCGGTCCACGCGACGTACCCCACGGCCCAGACCCCGTTCCTGCCCGAGCAGCGCCTCGACCTGCGTACGGTCATGACGGCCTACACCGAGGGCTCGGCCTGGATCAACCGCTCCCCCGCCGGGGTGATCGAGGAGGGCCGCCCGGCCGACCTCGTCGTGCTCGACCGCGACCCCTTCGCCCTCGACCCGAAGGACATCTGGACGACCAAGATCGTCATGACCTTCCTGGACGGCGAGCCGGTGTACGGCGGCTGACCACCGGGCACCCGGCCGACCGCCGGGTTCGCAATCCCCGTCCTTCGGCGGGCCGCGGCCGTTCACCCGGCCGCCGGAAAATCGGCGCATAAATGAAGGCCCTTCCCGCGTCGGCGGGAAGGGCCTGCACAATCGTCCGGATCAGTAGATCGGGCGGGAGGAAGAACGCAGCCGCTCCAGCGCCTCGGCGAGGATCTGCTGACCGTCCTTGTCGCTGCGACGCTCCTTCACGTACGCGAGGTGCGTCTTGTACGGCTCGTTCTTCGGCGGAGCGGGCGGGTTCGACTTGTCCTGCCCAGCCGGCAGTCCGCATCGCGGGCAGTCCCAGAGCTCGGGCACGGGCGCGTCACTGGCGAAGCTCGGGCGCGTCTCGTGCAAGTTCGCGCACCAGAACGAGACCCGCACACGGGGGGCGGCCTCGCCGCGTTCGGCCTCTCCCATCGGGCCGGCGCCGACTCGGCTACCACGGATCGCGTTGCCACTACCCACCGATGAACTCCTTGCTCGATCGCCCCGCGGACGGGGGGAGGTGAATCTGTGTCACGCGTGGCCGATGGCCGTCCGCTACGGCTTGAGCAGCAGGCCCAGCGCGATGATGCAGACGAACCAGACGATGCCCGTGATGATGGTGAGGCGGTCCAGGTTGCGTTCCACCACCGACGAACCGCCGAAGGAGGACGAGAAGCCGCCTCCGAACAGGTCGGACAGGCCGCCGCCCTTGCCCTTGTGGAGCAGGACGAGCAGCACCATCAGAGCGCTCGACAGGATGAGGGCGATGGAGATTCCGATTGTCACCGTAGACCTGTTCCTATATCCGGGCGTGCACGACGCGGGTGCACGATGTCACCGACGTGCGGATGCACGATGTGCCATCGGCGTGACGATTCAGTTGTGTTCTTCGAGGGTACGACTTGATGTCAAGTCGTACCCCCCAAACGGCTCAGCTAGCCGGCAGTCTCGCCGAACCGGCAGATCTTGGCGAATTCGCCCGCATCCAGGCTTGCCCCTCCCACGAGGGCGCCGTCGATGTCGGCCTCCGCCATGATGCCGGCGACGTTGCCCGACTTCACCGAGCCACCGTAAAGGATACGGACAACAGAGGCCACATCGTCACCGTAGAGCTCGGCGAGTCGCGTCCTGATGGCGCCGCACACCTCCTGGGCGTCCTTCGGAGTGGCGACCTCTCCGGTGCCGATCGCCCAGACCGGCTCGTACGCGATCACGATGGACTTCACCTGCTCGGCGGGCACGCCGTCAAGGGCACCGTCGACCTGCGCCAGCGTGTGCTCGACGTGGCGGCCCTCCTGGCGCACCGGCAGCCCTTCGCCCACGCACAGGATGGGCGTCAGCGAGTGCCGGTAGGCGGCCTTGACCTTGGCGTTGCACAGGGCGTCGTCCTCGGCGTGGTACTGCCGCCGCTCCGAGTGGCCCACCAGCACGTACGTGCAGCCCAGCTTGCTGAGCATGGCCCCGGAGATCTCCCCGGTGTACGCGCCGGAGTCGTGCGCCGACAGGTCCTGGGCGCCGTAGGCGATGCGGAGCTTGTCGGCGTCCACGAGGGTCTGCACGCTACGCAGGTCGGTGAACGGCGGGATGACCGCCACGTCCGCCTTGTCGTAGTCGCGGTCGGTCAGCGTGAACGCCAGCTTCTGCACCAGGTTGATGGCCTCGAGGTGGTTGAGGTTCATCTTCCAGTTGCCGGCGAACAGCGGCTTGCGGGCCATCTACTCCTCCAGCGCCGCGAGTCCGGGCAGCGTCTTGCCCTCGAGGTACTCGAGGCTCGCGCCGCCGCCGGTGGAAATGTGCGAGAAGCCGTCCTCGGGCAGGCCGAGCTTGCGCACGGCCGCCGCCGAGTCGCCGCCACCGACCACGGTGAACGCCTTGGAATCCACCAGCGCCTGGGCCACCGCGCGGGTGCCGCCGGAGAACGCCTCGAACTCGAACACGCCCATCGGGCCGTTCCAGAACACGGTCTGGGCGTCGGCCAGCTTCGAGGCGAACAGCTCCCGGGTGCGGGGGCCGATGTCCAGGCCCTCCCGGTCGGCCGGGATGGCGGTGGCGTCCACGACCTCGTACGGCGCGTCGGCACCGAACTCGGTGGCGGCCAGCACGTCCACCGGCAGCACCAGCTCGACCCCGCGGGAGGCCGCCTCCTCGAGGAAGCCCTTGACCTGGTCGATCTGGTCCTCCTGCAGCAGCGACTTGCCCACCTCGTGGCCCTGGGCCTTGAGGAAGGTGTAGGCCATGCCGCCGCCGATGAGCAGGCGGTCCACCTTGGACAGCAGGTTCGCGATCACGCCGAGCTTGTCGGAGACCTTCGCGCCGCCGAGCACGACGACGTACGGCCTGGCCGGGTCCTCGGTGAGCTTGCGCAGCACCTCGACCTCGGCCACGACCAGGTCGCCCGCGGCGTGCGGCAGCCGCTTGGGCAGGTCGTAGACGCTGGCGTGCTTGCGGTGCACCGCGCCGAAGCCGTCGCCGACGTACAGCTCGGCCAGGGCGGCAAGCTTGTCGGCGAACTCGCCCCTGACCGCGTCGTCCTTGGACTCCTCGCCCGGCTCGAAGCGCAGGTTCTCCAGAAGGGCGACCTGCCCGTCCTGCAGGCCCGCCACCACGCTGCGCGCGGACTCGCCGACCACGTCGGTGGCGAACGCCACGTCCTGGCCGAGCAGCTCGGCCAGCCGCCGGGAGACCGGCGCGAGCGAGTACTTCGGCGTGACGGAGCCCTTCGGCCGGCCCAGGTGGGCGGCGACGACGACCTTCGCGCCACGCTCGATCAGCTTCTTGATCGTCGGCACCGACGCACGGATGCGGCCGTCGTCGGTGATCGTCTCCCCGTCGAGGGGGACATTGAGGTCGGCGCGCACGAACACGCGCCGGCCCTTCACGTCGAGCTCGTCGATTCCGATCATCAGAGGGAGGCGCCCACGTACTCGATGAGGTCCACGAGGCGGTTGGAGTAACCCCACTCGTTGTCGTACCAGCCCACGGCCTTGATCTGGTTGCCGATCACCTTGGTGAGGCCGGCGTCGAAGATGCACGACGACGGGTCGGTGACGATGTCGGCGGACACGATCGGGTCCTCGGTGTAGCTGAGGTAGCCCTTCAGCGGGCCCTCGGAGGCGGCCTTGAGCGCGGCGTTGACCTCCTCGACGGTGGTCTCGCGGCTCACCTCGACCGTGAGGTCGGTGGCCGAGCCCGTCGGGATCGGCACGCGCAGCGCGTAGCCGTCGAGCTTGCCCTTCAGCTCCGGCAGGACCAGGCCGATGGCCTTGGCGGCGCCGGTGGAGGTCGGGACGATGTTCAGCGCGGCGGCGCGGGCGCGGCGCAGGTCCTTGTGCGGGCCGTCCTGCAGGTTCTGGTCCTGCGTGTAGGCGTGGACGGTGGTCATCAGGCCCTTGACGATGCCGAAGTTGTCGTTGATGACCTTGGCCATCGGGGCCAGGCAGTTGGTGGTGCAGGAGGCGTTGGAGATGATCGTGTGAGCGGCCGGGTCGTAGGTCTCGTGGTTCACGCCCATGACGATCGTCACGTCTTCGTTCTTCGCCGGGGCGGAGATGATGACCTTCTTCGCGCCGTTCTCCGCGTGCACCTTGGCCTTGATGGCGTCGGTGAACAGACCCGTCGACTCGACGACGATGTCCACGCCGAGGTCGCCCCAGGGCAGCTTGGCGGGGTCGCGCTCGGCGAACGTCTTGATCGCCTTGCCGTCAACGGTGATCTCGTCCGCCGAGGCCTTCACCTCGTACGGCAGGCGGCCCAGAATGCTGTCGTACTTCAGCAGGTGGGCCAGCGTGGCGTTGTCGGTGAGGTCGTTGACGGCGACGACCTCGATGTCCTTGCCGCTGGCCGCCACAGCGCGCCAGAAGTTGCGGCCGATACGGCCGAAGCCGTTGACGCCTACGCGGATGCTCACGGATCCGATCTCCTCGTACGTCGTGCGCCGGGGTTCCGGCGCCAGGGCTGTGTAAACCTCAATGACAGACCTTATCGGACCCAAATTGGTGTAGACCACCGGCCCGCGCTTTGGCGGCGTGTCAGGCCGGATGCGCCGGTCAGAGGGTCCTTCCCACACGGCGCGGCCCCCGCCGCACCCCGCGTCACCGGGCGGCGTCACAGGGTCCTCCCCCGTACGGCGCAGCCCCGCCGTACTCCGCCACCGGGCCGCACCCGGGGAAGCCTCCCCCACAAGGCACGGACCCCGCCGCACTCCGCGTCGCGGGCCGCGCCACAGGGCCCTCCCCGTGCAACGCAGACCCCGGCGCGCCAAGCCGCGCCTCGCGCGGCGCAACCTCCGCCACCGGGGCCTGCGCCGCCGCCGCGGCCCTCTCGCCGGAGTGAAGCAAGGGCGCGGCGGGCTCCGCGGGGTTACCGCGCCGGCGACTCCGGGTTACTGCGCCAGCATCTCGGCGGTGAGGCTGGCCTCGGTGGTGGCGATGCCGAGGTCCTGGGCGCGCTTGTCGGCCATGGCGAGCAGGCGCCGGATGCGGCCGGCGATGGCGTCCTTGGTCAGCGGCGGGTCGGCGATCTGGCCGAGCTCCTCCAGGGACGCCTGCTTGTGCTCCACCCGCAGCCGGCCGGCCATCACCAGGTGCTCGGGGGCGTCGTCGCCGAGGATCTCCAGCGCCCGCTGCACCCTCGCCCCGGCGGCGACGGCCGCGCGGGCCGACCTGCGCAGGTTGGCGTCGTCGAAGTTGGCCAGGCGGTTTGCGGTGGCCCGCACCTCGCGGCGCATCCGCCGCTCCTCCCAGGCCAGCACGCTGTCGTGGGCGCCGAGCCGGGTCAGCAGCGCGCTGATCGCGTCGCCGTCCCGTACGACCACCCGGTCGACGCCGCGCACCTCGCGCGCCTTGGCGTGGATCTTCAGCCGCCGGGCCGCGCCGACCAGGGCCAGGGCCGCCTCCGGCCCGGGACAGGTCACCTCAAGCGACATCGAGCGGCCGGGCTCGGTCAGCGAGCCGTGCGCGAGGAACGCGCCCCGCCAGGCCGCCTCGGCGTCGCAGGTGGCCCCGGAGACGACCTGCCGGGGCAGCCCGCGCACGGGACGGCCGTGGTTGTCGATCAGGCCGGTCTGCCGGGCCAGCGCCTCGCCGTCCTTGTAGACGCGTACGACGTAGCGCGAGCCCTTGCGCAGCCCGGCGGGGGCCAGGACCAGCACCTCGGCCTTGTGCCCGAACACCTCGTTGATGTCTTTGATCAGCCTGCGGGCGGTGGCGTTGGTGTCGAGCTCTGCCTCGATCACGATGCGCCCGCCCACCAAGTGCAGCCCGCTGGCGAACCGGAGCAGCGTGGACACCTCCGCCTTGCGGCAGCAGGGCTTGAGCACAGGAAGGCGGCTCAGCTCGTCTTTCACCACACCCGTCATGGCCATCAGCGCGTGTCCTCCCCCATTCAGACTCTGCCCGTCAGTCTCTCGCACCTTGCGAGCACGCAATCACCGCTTCTTATGGAAAATCTCATTCAGAACAGCGGCAAGACGTGGTCCGTCGTGCCGTGCAGATCCGTCAGAGGCGGCCACATCGGCCAAAACGACCCGGCCGCCCATCGACGACGCCGCCTTCTCCAGCGCGCTCGGGTCGGCGACCACCCCGCAGTCCGCGACCACCGTGTCGACGACCAGCGCGGGGGCGTGCTCCCTGAGCACCTCAAGGTGCCGCTCCGGCGAGAAGCCGTCGGTCTCCCCCGGCTGCGGCGCGAGGTTGAGGATCACCAGCCGTCTCGCGTTCGTCTCGTGCAGCGCCCGGGCGAGTTCGGGCACCTTGAGGTGCGGCAGCACGCTGGTGAACCAGGAGCCCGGACCGAACACCACCCAGTCGGCCGCCTCGATCGCCTCGATCGCCTGCGGGCAGGCGGGCGGATCGGGCGGCAGCAACGAGATGGAGCGCACCCGCCCGGGCGTCAGCGCGCAGGCGACCTGCCCGCGCACCGTCGTGATCACACCGTCCAGCTCGACCTCCGCCTGGATGTCGAGCGGCACGGACGCCATGGGCAGCACCCGGCCGTGCGCGCCGAGCAGCCGGGCCACCCAGTCCAGGCCGACGACGGGGTCCTCCAGCAGTTCCCAGAGTGCGACGATGAGCAGGTTGCCGACGGCGTGGCCGTGCAGCTCGCCTTCGCTCCTGAAACGGTGCTGGACGACCTTGCTCCACGTTTTGCCCCAGTCGTCGTCGCCGCACAGGGCGGCGAGCGCCATCCGCAAGTCACCGGGCGGCAGCACCCCCAGTTCGCGCCTGAGACGGCCGCTGGAGCCGCCGTCGTCCGCGACCGTCACGACGGCAGTCAGGTCGTCGGTGACGGTCCTGAGGGCCGACAGGGAGGCGTACAGGCCGTGGCCGCCGCCGAGCGCGACGACCTTGGGGCCGCGCGCGGCGGCCGGGGGTCTGCGGGGCTGTCTCATATACACATCA
>JADGHC010000182.1 GCA_019689655.1 Microbispora sp. | reverse complement strand
GATCGCTTCGTCGTCGCCGACCTGCCCGGCGTCGGCCGCATCGGCCTGTCCGTCTGCTACGACGCCTGGTTCCCCGAGGTGGCCAGGCACCTGGCCTGGTTGGGCGCCGAAGTGATCGTGAATCCGGTGATGACCACCACCGCGGACCGCGCGCAGGAGCTCGTGCTGGCCCGCGCCAACGCCATCGCCAACCAGGTCTTCGTGGTCTCCGTCAACACCGCCGCGCCCGTCGGCACCGGCCGGAGCCTGGTCGCCGACCCCGAGGGCCGGGTCAGGGTCGAGGCGGGGGAGGCGGCCACCGTCCTGACCGACGTGATCGACCTGGACGACGTCACGCGCGTCCGCCGCCACGGCACGGCCGGGCTCAACCGCGTCTGGTCGCAGTTCACCGACGCCGACCCGCCCCTGGAACTGCCCCTCTACCAGGGGCGCATCGACCCCGGCCGGTGGAAGCCGGCCGGCGCACCCCCGGAGTGACCATGTCATCCACCCCTCGCCCCGCCCGGCACGCGCAGCCCACGCTGCGGCGCGCGCTCGGCCTGCGTTCCGTCGTCCTGTTCGGGCTGGCGTACCTGACGCCGCTCATCGTGCTCGGCATCTTCGGCGTCGTCGCCGAGACCACGGCGGGGGCGGCGCCCTCGGCGTACGCGCTGGCGCTGGTCGCGATGCTGTTCACCGCGCTCAGCTACGGCCGGATGGCCGCCGCCTTCCCGGTCGCCGGCTCGGCCTACACCTACGTCCGGCGTACGGTGGACGCGCGCGCCGGGTTCCTGGTCGGCTGGGCAGTGCTGCTGGACTACTTCTTCCTGCCCATGGTCATCTGGCTGATCGGCGGCTCTTACCTCGCGGCGCAGTTCCCGGGCGTGCCGCAGGCGGTGTGGATCATAGCCTTCATCGTGCTCACCACCGGCCTCAACCTGGCCGGCATCAAGGTCGCCGACCGGGCCAACTCGCTGCTCATGGTCTTCCAGATCCTCGTGCTCGTCTTCTTCGTGCTGCTCGCCGCGGGTCACCTCGTCAGCGGGCACGGGGCCGGCGCGCTGTTCGACCTGACGCCGTTCACCGGCCGGGGCGCGAGCCTGTCCACTGTCGCCGCGGGCGCCGCCATCGCCGCCTACTCCTTCCTCGGCTTCGACGCCGTCACCACGCTCACCGAGGAGACCATCGAGCCCCGGCGCACCATCCCGCGGGCGATCCTGCTGGTCGCGCTGATCGGCGGCGGCATCTTCGTCGTCGTCTCCTACATCACCCAGCTCGTCCATCCGGGCGGCGCGTTCGCCGACTCCTCCGCGGCGGCCTCGGAGATCGCCAAGACCATCGGCGGCAGCCTGTTCGGCGCGTTCTTCCTGGCCGGACTGGTGGTGGCCCAGTTCACCTCCGGGCTCGCCGCGCAGGCCAGCACCACCCGCCTGCTGTACGCGATGGGCCGCGACGCCGTGCTGCCGCGCCGGATCTTCGGCTACCTGCACCCGCGCCTGCGTACCCCGGTCTTGTCGATCCTGCTCACCGGCTCGGTCGGCCTGATCGCCGTCCGGATGGACGTGGCCACCTCGACGTCGTTCATCAACTTCGGCGCCTTCACCGCCTTCGTGTTCGTCAACGTGGCCGTCATCGCCCTCTACGTACGCGAGCGCCGGGCGGGCCGCCGCCCGGGGGTGCTCGCGTACGTGGTGGTGCCGGCGATCGGCGCGGTCGTCGATCTGTACCTGCTCACGCAGCTCGACGGCCACGCCATCACGCTCGGCCTGGTCTGGCTGGTCGTCGGCGTCGTGTACCTCGCCTACCTGACCCGCATGTTCCGGGTCCCGCCGCCCGAGCTGGACTTCACCGAGCAGCACGAGGCCGTGGCGGTCAGCTCGGGCTGAACCGGCGGGATCAGGCCTCCTTCGCGATCGTGGCGGCCGGGGAGGCGCCGGAGGTGGGCGTGATGGCCGACAGGTCGCGGTCGCGGGTCTCCCCGGAGGCGACCACCGCGATCACCGTGAGGATCGCCGCCGCCACCACGTAGACGGAGATCGGCACGCTCGAGCCGTACGCGTCGAGCAGGGCGACCGCGATCAGCGGGGCGACGCCGCCCGCGGCGATCGAGGCGAGCTGGTAGCCGATCGACACGCCCGAGTAGCGCATGCGGGTGGCGAACAGCTCGGAGAAGAACGCCGCCTGCGGGCCGTACATCGCGCCGTGCAGCAGCAGGCCGACCGTCACCGCCACGGTGACCAGGGCGAAGCTCTTGGTGTCGATCAGCGGGAAGAACGCGAAGGCCCACAGGCCGACACCGGCGGTGCCGAGGAGGTAGACCGGCCGCCGGCCGATCCGGTCCGACAGGGCGCCCCACAGCGGGATCGTGACGAAGTGGATCGCCGAGCCGATCAGCACGGCGTTGAGCACCGTGCTCTTGGGCAGGTGCGCGGCCTCGGTGCCGTACACGAGGACGAACGCGGTGATCACGTAGTAGGAGACGTTCTCCGCCATCCGGGCACCCATCGCGATCAGCACGTCGCGCCAGTGGTGGCGCAGCACGGCGATCACGGGGGCCTTCGGCGCGGGCTCCTGCCGCTGGAGCGCCTGCTGGAACACCGGCGACTCGGCGACCGTCAGCCTGATCCACAGGCCGATCAGCACGAGCACGCCGGACAGCAGGAACGCGATCCGCCAGCCCCAGGAGAGGAAGGCGTCGTCGGACTGCACCGCGGCCAGCAGCGCCAGCACCCCGGTGGCGATCAGGTTGCCGCCGGGAGCGCCCGCCTGCGGCCAGGACGCCCAGAAGCCGCGGTTGCGGGGCTCGCCGTGCTCGGAGACCAGCAGCACCGCACCACCCCACTCGCCGCCGAGGGCGAAGCCCTGCACCAGGCGGAGCGCGGTCAGCAGCAGCGCCGCGCCCGTGCCAAGCGTGGCGTACGTCGGCAGGCAGCCGATCAGGAACGTCGATCCGCCCATCATGAGCAGGCTGATCACGAGCAGCCGCTTGCGGCCGAGCCGGTCGCCGTAGTGGCCGAAGACCAGCCCGCCGAGGGGCCGGGCGACGAAGCCGACGGCGTAGGTGAGGAACGACAGCAAGGTGCCGGTCAGGTCGTCCTCGGTGGGGAAGAACAGCTTGTTGAAGACCAGCGCGGCGGCCGAGCCGTACAGGAAGAAGTCGTACCACTCGATGGTGGTGCCGATCAGGCTGGCCCCGACGACCTTTCCGATGCGGGTGGGTGGGGTGTTTGCCATGGGAACTCCTCCGATGGGGGGTTCCGCCACGGTATGCAGTGACCCGGGTCACTCCTATGGGGCTCGGCCACACACCTCAGGCGTCCGGCATGTGGGTGCGCAGCCGGTGCAGCCGCAGCGCGAGCTGGATCTCCAGGGCGCGGTCGGGCTCCTGCCAGCCGGGGCCGAGTAGCTGCCCCACCCGGTCGAGCCGCTGGGTCACCGTGTTGACGTGGATGTGCAGGGCCTCCGCCGTACGCGCCAGCGAGCCGCCGGTGCCGAAGTAGGCGTTCAGCGTCTTGATCAGGGCGGTGCCCCGGCGCGCGTCGTAGTCGAGCACCGGCCCGAGCGTGCTGGTGAGAAAGCCCGACACCTCCCGCCGGTCGCCCACCAGCAGGCCGACGAAGCCCAGTTCCTCGGCGCTCGCGCCGTCGCCCGTACGGCCCAGCGCGACCAGCGCCCCGGCGCACCGGCGGGCCTCCTGGTAAGCGGACGCGACCGCCGTCACCGGCCCGCGGGCCGGTGCGGCCCCGGCCGTCGCCGGGCGGCCGAGCGAGGCGCTCAGCTCGGCCGCTACGCGGCGGGCCAGCGCGCCGGGGCGATCGCCGGGCAGCAGCAGCACCACCTCGTCACCCCGGGCCGTGGCCAGGCCGTGGGCCAGCGCGGCCTGGGACGACGCGCAGAAGGCGGCCCGCTCCCGCTGCCCGTCGTGCCGCGCCACGACCAGCACGTGCGGCGCGTCGAGATCGACGCCGAGCCGCCGCGCCCGGTCGCGCAGCCCGCGCAGCTCCGGGCGGGAGATCAGGTCGTCGAGCAGTTCGCCGCGCACCCGCCCCTCCGCCTCGGCCACGCTCCGGCGGAACAGCAGCAGCAGCGCGGTGACGATCGCGGCCCGCTCCAAGATCCGCTGATCGGTGTCGGACACCGGGTGATCGACCCGCAGGACCAGCGTGCACAGCGGCGCCGCCCCGACGTCCACCGACGCGACGTACGCGTCGCCCCGCTTGACCGTGCGGCCCAGGGCGCGGGAGGACTGGGCGGCGTCGAACACACCCGCGTCCAGATCGCCGGACTCGCCCACGAGCGGCCGGCCCTCCTCGTCCAGCACGGTCAGCCGGCCGCCCAGGACCTCGGTGACCACCGCGGCGACGTCCTCGATGCCGCCGCCGCGCAGCACGAGGCCGGCCATCCGGTCGTGCGCGTCGGCGGCCCGCTCGATCGACTCGCTGTGCGCCCTGATCAGCCGGTTCGCCTCGCTCAGCTCGGCCAGCGCGGCCCGGGTCTCCTGCAGCAGCCGGGCGGTGTCGATGGCGACGGCGGCGTGCGCCGCCAGCGAGCACAGCAGCGCCACCTCCTCCTGCGCGAACGGCCTGGCGCTGCGGTTGGCCGCGAACAGCACGCCGATGACCTGTGTGCCGAGCCGCAGCGGCACCCCGAGGATCGCCACCAGGCCCTCCTCGTGGACGGCCACGTCGATCGTGTCCGTGTGCCGGAACCTGGGGTCGGCGAAGTAGTCCGCCGTGTTGTACGGCGTGCCGGTCTGCGCCACCAGCCCGCCCAGCCCGGCGCCCATCGGCAGGCGCAGCCGCCGGAAGCTGGCCGAGATCGACCCGTCGGTCACCCGCATGTAGGTGTCGCCGCGCTCGGGGTCGTTCAGCGTCATGTACGCGATGTCGGTGCCGAGCAGCTGCCTGGCCCGGTGCACGATGGCCTCGAGCACCGCGTCGAGGTCGCGCAGCCCGGCCAGGTCGCTGGCGGTGTCGAACAGCGCCGACAGCTCCGCCTCGCGCTTGGCCCGCCGGCGCAGCAGGGCACGCACCTGCAGCGCGGCGACCTTGGCCCGCTCCAGCTCCTCCAGCGTGGCGGAGTCGGCCCCCGCCGCCCTGGCCTGCAGGATCGGGCCCTCGAACTCGACGGCCGACGCCTCCCTGGCGAGCAGGTCGAGAAAGGCGAACGCGCCGTCCGCGGGCCGTGGAGCCTCGGTGGTCAGTGCGCGCTCCATCCTCCGTCGATGGGAATCGAGGCGCCGGTGATGAACGACCCCTGCGGCCCGCACAGGTAGGCCACCATCTCGGCCACCTCGTCCGGCTCGATCAGCCGCTTGATCGCCGCGGGGGCGAGCATGATCTGCTCCACCACCTGGTCCTCGCTGATCCCGTGGGTGCGCGCCTGGTCGGCGATCTGGTTCTCCACCAGCGGCGTGCGCACGTACGCGGGGTTGACGCAGTTGGAGGTCACGCCGTGCGGCGCGCCTTCGAGGGCGATCACCTTCGACAGGCCCTCCAGCGCGTGCTTGGCCGTCACGTACGCGGCCTTGAACGGCGAGGCACGCAGCCCGTGCACCGAGGAGATGTTGACGATCCGGCCCCAGCCGCGCTCGTACATGCCGGGCAGCACGGCCCGCACGAGCAGGAACGGCGCCTCGACCATCACCCGCATGATCTTGCTGAAGACCTCGGGCGGGAACTCCTCGATCGGGGCCACATGCTGAAACCCCGCGTTGTTCACGACGATGTCGGCATGCAGGTGAGTGTCCGGCGACGGCGGGAGCTGGCCCCGCCAGGCCACCAGGAACTCCGGATCGGACAGGTCCACGACCACCGGCGTACCGCCGATCTCGTCGGCCACCTCGCCCGCGGCCCCGGCGTTGATGTCGGCGACGACGACGTGCGCGCCCTCGGCGGCCAGCCGCCGGGCACACGCCCGGCCGATGCCGCTCCCCGCGCCGGTGACGATGGCCGTACGCCCTTCAAGGCTCATAGCGCCCCACGATAGAAACAACGCTCTTCCGGACACATGGCGACCCGCGACATAGCTGCAAGCCTTCCTATGTGGGCCGGGTCATGGACAGCACGTCCAGCGCGCGGTCGAGCTGCTCCTCGGTGAGTGTGCCGTTCGCCACATGACCACGCTCGATGACGACCTGCCGGATCGTCTTGCGTTCCTTCAGCGCCTGCTTGGCGATCCTGGCGGCTTCCTCGTATCCCACGTACCGGTTGAGCGGGGTGACGATCGACGGCGACGACTCGGCGTACTCGCGCAGGCGCTCCACGTTGGCGGTGATCCCGCTGACGCACCGGTCGGCGAGCAGCCGCGACACGTTGGCCAGCAGCCGGATCGACTCCAGCACGTTGCGGGCCATCACCGGCAGCATCACGTTGAGCTCGAACGACCCCGAGGCCCCGGCCATCGTGATCGCGGCGTCGTTGCCCACGACCTGCGCGGCCACCATCGTGACCGCCTCCGGGATCACCGGGTTGACCTTCCCCGGCATGATCGACGAGCCCGGCTGCAGGTCGGGCAGGTTGATCTCGCCCAGCCCGGCCCGCGGGCCCGAGCCCATCCACCGCAGGTCATTGGCGATCTTGTTGAGCGAGACGGCGATCACCTTGAGCATGCCCGACAGCTCGACCAGCCCGTCACGCGCGCCCTGCGCCTCGAAGTGATCCCTGGCCTCGGTGAACGGCAGCCCCGTGATCCGGCTCAGCTCGGCGATCACGGCCTGCGCCCAGCCGGGGCCGGGGATGTTCACGCCGGTGCCCACGGCCGTGCCGCCCAGCGGCAGCTCGGCCAGGCGCGGCAGCGCCGCCTGGAGCCGTTCGAGCGCCAGCTCGATCTGCGTGGAGTAGCCGCCGAACTCCTGGCCGAGCGTGACCGGCGTCGCGTCCATGAGGTGGGTGCGCCCCGCCTTCACCACGTCGGCGAACTCGGTCGCCTTCTCCTCCAGCGTGGTCGCCAGGTGCTCCAGGGCCGGGGTCAGTTCGTGCACCACGGCGTACGTCGCCGCGACGTGGATGGAGGACGGGAAGACGTCGTTGGACGACTGGGCGGCGTTGACGTGGTCGTTCGGGTGGACGGGCCGGCCGAGCCGCTCCTGCGCCAGCGTCGCGATGACCTCGTTCATGTTCATGTTGGACGAGGTGCCGGAGCCGGTCTGGAAGACGTCCACCGGGAACTGGTCGTCCCACTTGCCCTCGGCGATCTCCTCGGCCGCCTCCCGGATGGCCTGGGCCATGTCCTTGTCGATCACGCCGTACTCGGCGTTGACCTTCGCGCAGGCGGCCTTGATGCGCGCGAGCGCCGCGATGTGCGCGGGTTCCAGGCCCCGGCCGGACACCGGGAAGTTCTCCACCGCCCGCTGCGTCTGAGCCCGCCACTTCGCATGGACGGGCACACGGACCTCGCCCATGGAGTCGTGCTCGATGCGAAATTCGTCCATGTCTCAGTCCTACAGCCTCTCGCCGATCGCATCGTTCCTGCCCGGATCCCCGCCCTCCGAACGGAGACCCTCATCCGCAGCCCCGCGTGTGACCTCCTCGGGCAGTTCCTCCCCCGTCACCTCCCGAAAGACCTCCGAGACTCCCTCCGGATCCGACCGGTAGGCCTCCCGCAGGCCATAAATGATCTCCTTAACTGTGGCCCGCGCTTCTTCGGTGTGCCGCCACGCCTCGGCCAGTGGTCTTGATGCCGCCGGGGGATGGCCTTGGTCGATGAACCGTTTCCCCTGCCCCAGGTATTCCGTCGTCAGGATTGGCCCCTCCGCCGCCTGGGCCAAAAAGTCGGTCAATGGGTGACAGAGAAAATGTGCTATGTCGAGTAAAAGTTTGCGGAATTTTACAGGTAGCCTCGTCGGCCAGGTGAAACCGCCCACTCGCTGGTAGTTCTCGGCGCCGACGTATCGGATGAGCAGGTCCAGGTCGCCAACCTCGGACAATCTTCGTTCGACCTGGACGAAGTTAACCTCGCCCAACCAGAAGTGCCATAGAGAGGCCAGACGATGCCATTCCCAAGCCGGGTCATCGTGGTGGGGAAAGAGTCGGCTGGCCGTTATTCCATCGGCGGCGAGCGAGGCAAGGATCACCAGGTTGGCGGTGTAGTGGGCGTACCGGGTGATGAACGTCGAGTTATTCGGGCGGTAGTCGGGGTAGCTCTGGTCCCTTCGGGTCTTTGCGGCGTCTAGCAGGCGGACGAGCAGGTCGACGGTCGGCTCGCGGTCGAAGGCGGGGAGCAGGTCGCGGAGGAATTCCACAATCGGCTGCCGCTCTGTCAGCACGGCGAACGACAGTAGCGCGTACAGCAACCCGTCGTCGGGCTGTGGGCGGCTGAAGAACGGGTCGGTGGCGGCCCTCTCGCGGGCGACCATGCTCCGCAGCACATCGCGCACCATCCGGGCGATCAGGTATTCGCTAAAGGTGGCGTGCAGGAACTCATACGTCTGAAGTTTGCCGCCGTCCCTTTCGGCGGACGCCTGGTGGACGAAGAAGAACTTCCCGATCACCCGGTCGGCTCGGGAGAGGGGCGCCTGGAAGCTTGCGGTCTGGGCCGGCGGAGCCGGGAGCAGCGCGGCCAGGTCGCTGTTGAGGTCGTCGGTGGTGACCCACTGCCTGCCCCGGTTGAACATCGCGAACGCCGCGACGGCCAGCGTGCGCAGCTCCGCCTCCACGGCCTGGGCGGCCTGCGCGTCCGGCAGCCCTGGCTGGTGCTTGTCCACCTCGCGGCGGGCGAAGCGGGTGAGCAGCCGTTCGTACAGCTCCGCCTGGCTGAGCCCGGCCTCGCCTCGTTGCAGGGCGTTGGCGTCGGCGTCGTAGAGCGCGAGCATCAGCAGCAGCAGCGGCTGGGACGCCAGCTCACCGTGCTCCAGCGCCGTCTCCGCCGGCAACGGCTTCACCCCCTGGGTGGTGAAATAGTCCTGGTTCGCGGTGTTCCATACCGACAGCCAGCGGCGGACTTGCTCCTCCTTGAAGGGCTCCAGCCGTAACACGAGGCACCCCTGGGGGAAGCGCATCCGGTCGGCGACGGCGGTTCGTGTGGTCACGAGCACGACCGCCGGGCGGCCCAGCGCAGCCTCCCTGCTCTGGAACTCGGCGACCTGGCTCAGGTAGTCGGACCGGTGGATTCCGGTGGCTTGGAGCAGCTCGTCCAGCCCGTCGAGCATGACGACCGGCAGTGCGTCGCCCGCCGACCGCGCGAGTTCCGGCCAGCTCAGGTGCTCCCCGGTGGCATTCCGCACCGCCGCCTCGATCTGCTCCTGGATCGTCCCGTCGGCGGGCACCTCCCGCAGCGGCACCCGCACCGGCAGGAAGTCTCCGTCGGGCAGGCGACCGGCAAGGATCTTGGTGAGCACGGATTTGCCCGCGCCGGGCTGACCCAGCACGACCAGCGGCATCGTGGTGGCCTCGGGCGAGGTGAAGTAGCGGGCGAGGAACCCGACGATGTCGTCGCTCGGCTCCACCCGCTTCCACCACCACTCGGCGCTGGGATCCGCCTGCTCGCCGTACTCGGCCAGCCGGAAGTCCGGGTTCACGTACGCCTCGACGAGCGTGGGCATGCGCATGCCCGAGGGGACCTCACCCGACTGGGCGATGGGCCGGTGTAGGGCTGCTCGGTGCGCCAGGGACAGCGTATGCCGGTGCTCGGGTGTCCTGGTGTTGGCGGCGACCTCGGTGAGCAGCGCCTCCAGCTCGGCCAGGCCGGTCTCGACCCGCTGCCGAGAGATCATGCCCTGCCACAACGCGAACTCGGGAACATCCTGAGCCAGCCGCCGGTGAAGTTCCTCGTACTTTCGGCGCGCGGCCTCGGGCAGCTCCTCCTCGATCGCCGTCTTCGCGCGTGCCCACTCGGTCGCGTCGAGATGGTCGCGTACGGCCAGTCCGGAGACGAACCCGGTCAGCGCCGCCGCGAGCGTGCGGTAATACTCGGTGATCGAGTCGAGCATGACCGCGTACGACTGATTGGCGCGCAGACCGGCCGGCTCGATCGTCATCAGGGTGTGGATGAACGAGCCTGGTTGCGGGCTGGCTCCAGACAGCGCCGCCTGCTCGTCCCGGTCGAGGCGCAGCTCCTTCGGATCGAACGGCAACGGCAGCTCATCGAGGGCCTCGAAGAACGCCGCCACGACGAGGACGGCCTGGGCCGCTTCCAGCCGGGCCGTGCGGTCGTACCGGTTCAGGCCCGTCACCCGGTCGCGGAGCTTGCCGGTCGCCTCGCCCGCCAGCCGTACGGCCTCGTCCTTGACGTCGAACAGGGACAACCCCGGCACGGCCCCGGCGAGGGTGCCGGTGAGGATTTTCGCGACCGTGCTCTCCTGCCCGAGCAGCTTGACCGCGTCGGCGTAGCTGATCCCTTTGCGCACCGGTCACTCCAGAGGGGGACATACCGAAGGTATTCGTGACCTTGCTAGCAGTGTCCGGACGTCCGGTGCAACACGCATGCCAAGCCCGTATCGGGAGCCAGGGAGCGGAGCGGAAGGAAGCGAGGACCGTCTGGTCGGGTGCCTTTCCGCACTTGATGACCGGCCTGGCTGAGTGGCTGTCCGTCCGGGGTTCTCCCAGCGCGTCCCGTTCAGGCCGAGTGTCCGGTCACTTCTGCCCGATCACTTCGCGAAGATAAAAATGCCCAGGAGGAAGAGCGCGAGCACGCCGACGAGCACGATCCCCATCGTCACCATCACCCGGACCCGGGTCTTGGCGTCCGGGGCCGCGGGGCCGCGCATTGTGAACAGATCCGTGCCCAGGCTCGGCGTACGGGGGGTGCCACCCGCGGGGCCCACCGGGCCGGGCGGCGCGGCGGGGTCCGCGGCCGGGGGACCGGCGAAGCCCGCACCGGGAGGCTGCGGGGCACCCGGCTGCGCAGCACTGCCGG
>JADGHC010000181.1 GCA_019689655.1 Microbispora sp. | reverse complement strand
CGTCCCCGAGCGGCGTGACGTCCCCAACAGCAGGACCATCAAGGTCGGCTACGCGGTGCACCACGCCTCCGGGAATGCCTCCGGGAATGCCTCCGGGAACGGCTCCGGGCAGGCGGCCGACCCCGTCGTCTACATGAGCGGCGGCCCGGGATCGTCCTCGCTTCGGCTCACCGGATTGCTGACCCGGATGTTCCCCGGCCGCGACGTGGTCGCCCTGGAGCAGCGCGGCGGGCGTTACTCCGAGCCCAGGCTGAGCTGCCCCGAGATCGTCCGCGGGATCGTGGACACCCTGCGCACCCCCGGGCCCGCGACCGCCGAGACCGCCCAGGTCGTCCGGCAGGCTTTGGTCTGCCAGTCGCGCCTGGAGGACCAGCACGTCGACCTGCGCGGCTACCGGACCGCCGAGATCGCGGCCGACATCGTGGACCTGCGGGCCGCGCTCGGCTACCCGCGGTGGAACCTGTTCGGCGTCGGCTACTCCACCCGCCCCATGCTGCTGGCGGCGGCGCGCGACCCCGAGGGCACGAGCGGCGTCGTGCTGGACTCCCTGCTCCCGCCGGGCGCCCACTGGTACGGCGAGTCGTCCGCCTCGCTCTCGGCGACGATGACCAAGATGGGGGTCGCCGCCCGGTTCGACGCCATGGTGAAGGCGCTCAACGCCCACCCCGCGGCGTACGACACCCGGGACCCGCTCACCCACAAACGGGTGACCGTGCAGCTCAACGGGGACGACGTGGCGACGATCCTCGACGAGGCGCTGCACGAGGCCGACGTGATCTCGATCACCCCGGCCCTCGTGGACGGGCTGGCCGACGGGCACACCGACCTGCTGCAACCGCTGGTCGACGCGGCCGGCGACGAGCTCACCTCGCACGAGTGGGGGCTGTACTACGCCATCCAGTGCCAGGACCAGGTGCCGCACGACTCCTTCGCCGGGTCGCGGGGCCCGCGGCTGTTCACCGGCGTCGTCGACGCCGCGGTCTGCGACGCCTTGAAGCTGCCGGCCGCACGCGCGGAGACCGGCCTGCTGAGCGCCGCCACCCCGGCCGGCGGCGGCGCGTCCGGGGGCGGCGCGGACGGCACGAGCCTCGCCGGCACGGCCGGTTCCGCCGGCGCGGGGGCGGCGCAGCAGCCGCCGATCCTCGTCCTCGGCGGCGCCTACGACCCCAGCACGCCGCCGGAGGCCGCGCGTCAGGCGGTGTCGGCCGTGCCGGGCGCGCGGTTCGCCGAGTTCGCCGGAGTCGGGCACGCCGTCTTCCTGTCGAGCGACTGCGGCCGCCGGACGATCGCCGCGTTCCTCGACGACCCGGCCGCGACGGCGCGCGTTTGCGACCCGGCCGCCGCGCCGCACGCAATGGTGCGGCCGGGCGGCCTCGCCCTCACCTCCGCGGTCTACCGGATGACGCAGTCGCCGATCCCGCTGGTGGTCCCCGCGGCCTTCCTGCTGGTGTCGGCCGTACAGCTCCTCGCGGGGCTGATCTGTCTACTGCGCAGGCGCGGCAACGGGCTGAGCGCGCTCGCGGGCCTGGCGGGCGTCGTGCTCGGCGCGCTGTCGGCGCTCAGCCTGTGGGGAGTCGAGGACCGGTCCGTGCTGGTGATCGGTGTGCCGCACGCCCTGATGTGGTACGGCCTGCTGGCCTTCGTCTCCACCGGGCTGTCGATCGTGGAGGCGTTCCGGCTGAACGCCGCCGCGGTGCGGATCGTCCCCGCCCTGACGGGCCTGGCGTTCCTCGCCTGGCTGTACGGCTGGCTGCTCGCCTGATCGAGCCCGGCGTCGGGCGGGCACCGCACCGGCAGCCGTCCGGGGCGGTCGCGATCAGTGGCACCATGTCTGGGTCGGCGCCCGGACAAAGGAAGGCAAGGCAGGTGGACCAGGTCGCCCGGATGTGCAACGACACCCCGGCCACACGCGGCGGTCGGCGAACGGCCGGACAGGCCGCCTCTCCCCCGCCGGCCGTGCGGGCCGTCCCCGCGCGGAACCGGCTGCGGATGCTCGCCGTACCGCTGCTGGCCCTGCTCGCGGTGATGCTGGTCGCGACGCCCGCACGGGCCCACGACGTGCTCGTCGGCAGCGATCCCAAGGACGGCGCGGTCCTCGGCGCCGTGCCCGCCTCCGTGACGCTCACCTTCGACCAGGCCGTACGCCGCGACTTCGCGCGGATCGCCGTCACCGGGCCGGACGGCGCGCACTACGAGCAGGGCGAGATCAGGGTGGACGGCACGAACGTCTCCATCGGCGTACGGGCGGGAGCCCCGGCCGGGGCCTACGCGATCGGCTACCGGATCGTGTCGAACGACGGCCACCCGGTCACCGGCACCGTGAGGTTCACCGTCGCGAGCGCGGGGGGCGCACCCGCACCGGCCGCCTCCGCGCCCGGCGCCGCGAATCCGGGCGCGGCGACGACGGACGCTGCGGGGACGGGCGCCGGGGGGACCACTCAGGGCAGCGGAAGCTGGGTCTGGGGCCTGCTGGCCGTCACCGCCGCCCTGCTCGCCCTGTGCACCCGTGTGCTCGTACGGCACGACCGGCGGCTGCGTGAGGGGACGATCCCGGCTCCCGCGGCCGCGCCGCGCATGCCCGCTCCGGCCGGCTCGGACGCGTCCGGCGCGGCATCGGAAAGCGCGGCCACGGGCGGCGCAGCGTGACCACGACCTCGGAACGTCACACGCCGGCGGCCGGGACCGGCCCCGTCCCCGGCCACGCCCGCGTCCCGGCGGCGAGCCTGACCGCCGGCGCCGTGCTCGCGGTCGTGATCGCGACCTGGCTCACGCTGCCCCAAACGGTGCCGGGGCTGCCCATGCCGGGCCCGGTCGTGGAGTACGGACTGCCGGTCGCCCGGCTCGTGCTCGATCTGGCCGCCACCGCGACCATCGGCCTCAGCCTGCTGCCCAAGCTCCTCGGGTTCGACGACCCGGACCGGACCGAGCCGATCGTCGTCAGGGCCAGGCACTGGGCCGTGCTGTTCTCCCTGGTCTGGTGCGCCGCGGCGCTGGTGTCGGCCGTCCTCAGCGCCGCCGAGATCACCCCGGGCGCGTTTCCCGACGTGGCCGCGTACGTCGACGGCATCGGCGCGGGGCAGGGCATGATCGTGAGCGCGTCGTGCGCCCTGGCCAGCGCCGCCGTGGGGATGCTCGCGGTGCGCTTCGGCGAGAAGGTGCCGGCCGAGCTGCGGGTGCTCGTCGCGGGATTCGGGCTGCTGCCGCTCCCGGTCACCGGTCATGCCTCCAACTGGTACTGGCACGACCTCAGCATGGTTTCGATGGAGATGCACGTCATCGGCGCCTGCGCCTGGGCGGGCGGCCTGGTCGCGCTCGCCGTGCTGCTGCCGCGCCATCGCGACCTGCTGGCCCGCGCGCTGCCCCGCTTCTCCCGGCTGGCGACGTACGCGCTGGTCATCGTGGGGCTGTCCGGGCTCTTCAACGGCCTGGTCGAACTTCTGCTCACGCCCACGGTGAGCTTCCCCTCGTCCCTGTTCACGACGGGGTACGGCCTGCTCGTGGTGGCCAAGGTGGTGTTCACCGCGATGATCGCACTGCTGGGTGGCAACATCCGCTGGCGGCTGCTGCCGGCGATCACGCGTCAGGTCCCCACCGCGTTCGCCGCCTGGGCCGCCCTGGAACTCACCGTGATGGGCCTCGCGTACGGCGTCGCGGTCGCGCTGACCAAGACCCCGGTCGCCTGAACGGGCCGTGCCGGGGGCGGAACTACGGACCGCCGCGGTAGACGCACACCTTGCCCGGGCCGTAGGTCCGGCTGGGGGCGGAGCCACCGGCTGCCGCGGTAGACGCAGTTCTTGACCGGGCCCGGCGTCCGGCCGGGGGCGGGAGCTGCGGGTCCGCCCCCGGCGATGGCGGAGCCGGTCCGATCAGGGCCCGGGTGGCAGCGGGGGCCGTTCCGGCGGCCCGGATTCCACGTCGTGGGCGGGCGTCTCGTCGTGCCCTGCTTCCGGGTGCTCGTGGGGAGGGACCGTCTCGTCCGGGTGCGTCTTCGCGAGGGTCTCGTTGCGCCGCGTGTAGCGGTACAGCTCGGCCATCACCTCCGGGTAGAGGCTCGGGTCCAGGCCGTGCTCCCGCAGATGCCGCCAGAAGTCGCCTGCGTGGACCCGGTCCCATTCGCGCTGGACGACATCGTCGAGCTCGTCGAAGAAGTTCACCGGATGTTCCCTCTCTCTCGGACGAACCGCTCCACCGTCAGAACCATTCGCGATCCACATCCTGGACCTCTGACACAATAATATTACTCTTGTAAATAATCTCTAATCTAGAAGATATCTAGTTACTAATGGCTTGCACTGCCGATCTGTTTTCCTGACAGACGGAGATCGGTAAGCTACGCTTCCGGAAGAATGAGCAGGAAGTACGGCCACTACTGCGCCCTCGCGACGGCCCTCGACGTAGTCGGCGAGCGCTGGACGCTACTCGTCGTACGAGAGCTTCTCGGCGGCCCGCTCCGCTTCGGCCAGCTCAAGAACGAACTGCCCGGCATCCCCGGCAGCCTGCTGTCGGCCCGGCTGCAGGGCCTGATGGCGTACGGCGTCGTCGAGCAACTCGACGGGCACACCTACGGCCTCACGCCTCTCGGGTACGGGCTCACGCCCGCCCTGGGAGAACTCGCCCGCTGGGGCCTGCACTTCATCGAGGAGCAGCGGCCGGACGACGCCTTCCATCCCCGGTGGATCCAGCTCGCGCTGCACAGCATGTTCCGCCCCGGCAACGGCGAATCGGACGGGCCGGCCGTGTACGAGTTCCGGGTGGAGGGCTACATCTTCCACTTGATCGTCGAAGGGAAGACGCTGCGCAGCGTGGACGGTCCTGCCGGCGACCCCGACCTGCTCGTGAAAACCGACGCCTACACGCTGGTGCGGATCGCCAGTGGCAGGCTCCGCCCCGCGGAGGCCCTCGACTCCGGGCTTGTCAAGATCATGGGTGAACGCGAGGAGTTCGACCGGTGCGTCTCCCTGTTCATGGAGGCGGGGGACACGCCCATCCCCTACGTCGGACCAGACGGACACCGGCGACGCGCCGCCGTGACGAAGGAGACCTGATGACGGACGACTTGCTCGGCCTGCCCGAGAACCTTCCCGCGCCCGAAGACGACGGCGCCGCCGCCCACCTGCCCGGGAAGCGGTTGCCGGCGCTCACGCTGCCCGCCACCGACGGCAGCGAGGTGACGCTCTCCGCAATCCCCGGGCGGGTGGTCCTCTATCTCTATCCGCGCACCGGCAAGCCGGGTGAAGCGCCCCTCACGCCGGACTGGGACCTGATCCCGGGTGCGCGCGGCTGCACCCCCGAGGCCTGCGCCTTCCGCGACCACCACGCCGAGCTGGGCGCGCTCGGCGCCGGAGTCTTCGGTCTGTCCAGCCAGTCGACGGATTACCAGCGCGAGGCGGCCGACCGGCTCCACCTGACCTTCCCGCTTCTGTCCGACCCCTCGTTCAAGCTGGCCGACGCACTGGACCTGCCGACGTTCGAGGTCGCCGGGCACCGGCTGTACAAGCGGCTGACGATGCTCGTCAACGACGGGGTGATCGAGCACGTCTGGTATCCGGTGTTCCCTCCCGACGCTCACGCCGCGGAGGTCGTCGACTGGCTGCGGGCGCGGCCCGCCCGTTAGCAGGAGCGTGCCGCGCCCGGGCTCAGGGCATCGCCGTCGCCGGCACCGTCGTGGGGACGGCCGCCCGCCCGCGGGCGGCGAACCATTCCAGCGCGTACCACACGACGGCCAGCGCGACGAGCGCCACCGGCCAGGCTCCCGGTGCGTACGGCGGGGCCGCGAGCACCCGGTCCTGCACCAGCAGCCCGCCGTACACCCCCGCGGTGGCGAGCGCCGCGCCGACGAGCGGCCGCAGGTGCCTGATCGGCACCAGGAAGGCCAGGTCGACGCCGAGCCCGGCGAGCAGGAAGAAGAACGGGATCGCCGACGGCGGGAATCCGCCGCCGACGAGCAGCGGCCAGATCAGGCACCGGTAGGCCACGTACGCCGAGGCGATCGCGGTGGCGGTGAAGCGGCGGCCGACCATGATGCGGGCCAAGACCAGAATCCCGACGCCGACCACCCCCGCGTACACGGCGTAGACGACGTCGGGGATCGGCAGCGAGAACTTGAGCACCATCAGGCGGTCGACGGGCCGTCCCATCTGGTTGGCCGCGAAGTCGAGGAGCGTCTGCTCGGCGTACGGCCGCCCGCGGTCCCAGGAGGCCAGCTCCAGCACGCCGTACTCCTGCTGCAGCTCGGGGAAGTGCGCGTTCTCCAGGAAGAACGCGAACAGGCCGCCCAGCACCAGCGTGCGCCTGCGATCGGTGACCTCGGCGTACCCGCCCGAACCGAGGTACCAGCCGCGGATGACCCCGGCGAGCATCAGCGCGGTGCCGATGTACAGCAGCGCGTGGGACGGGCTCCACGCGGTGATGTCGATGCCGTTGACCCGGTGGTTGATCACGTCGAGCGGGATCGCGATGAGGAAGACCCCGGTGCCCCACACGATCAGGCGGGAGGACGTGCGGTCCACTCCGTAGCCGGTGTACCAGTGCACGATGGTCAGCGCCACGGCGATCACCGTGCCGACGGTGTTGAGCAGGTGCGGCGGGGCCAGGTCGTCGCGCAGCCACCTGAAGTGCCACGACACGTCCCAGCTCGACCCGAGCACCTTGAAGACGAACGCCGCGAGCCAGCCCAGATAGAGCACCCGGAAGAGTTCATGCGGCGTCTGCCTGCCCGCCTCCCCTCGCGTCCAGTACGGAAGAGCCCACTCGATCACGCGAGCGGGGACCTGCTTGAGCGGCGTTCCATTCACGCGCGAAATGATGCCGTTCCCCATGGTGGGGCGCAATCAGGGATTACCCCGATGCACCCTCATGTTTCGTACGCCCGGCCGGGTCCGCGCCCGCCGCCGTGACGGTTATCCACAGGCGCGGCGGCTCCGCAGCCGTCTTTCGGGACGGGCCAGTAGCATCGCGGCATGGCGTTTCCGGGTGGGCGGCGTGCCCTCGCGATCGTGGTCACGCTGGTCATCCTCGTGGCCGCCGGCGTGACCTGGGCTCTGTGGCCCTCCGGCCCCGTGGTGAAGGGGCGCGACCTGGTCATCTCCGTTCTGGACGGACCGGCGGACGACCAGCGCGTCGACCTCGACGCCACTTTCTATCCCCCGGCCTCCGGCGGCAAGGCCCCGGCCGTGCTGCTCGCCCACGGCTTCGGCGGCAACAAGGAGAGCATGCGCGAGCAGGCGGAACGGCTCGCGGAGCGGGGCTACGCCGTGCTGACCTGGTCGGCCCGCGGGTTCGGCCGCTCGACCGGGCAGATCGCGCTCGACTCACCCGACTACGAGGTCAAGGATGTGCGGGGGCTGATCGACTGGCTGGCCAGCCGGCCCGAAGTGCGTCTCGACGCCCCCGGCGACCCGCGCGTCGGCATCGCCGGCGGCTCGTACGGCGGGGCGATCGCGCTGATGGCCGCGGCCTACGACAGCCGGATCGACGCGATCGTCCCCCAGATCACCTGGTACGACCTCGCCGACGCGCTCTTCCCCGACGCCTCGGGCAAGGGGCCGCTCAACGGCGTCTTCAAGAAGATGTGGGCCGGCATCTTCTTCAGCGCCGCCGCCGACCGGCTGGCCCCGGACGGCGGGCCGGGCGCCAGCGGGCTCGCCGGTCTCGCCGACGCGGCCACGGCGGCACCCGGGAACGGGCCCGGCGGCCGGGAGCCCGCCCGGGGCCCGGGAGGCGGCAGGTCCGGCCGGGCCTCCGACCAGAGTTCCGGCCGAGGCCCCGGGCAGGCGACCGGCCAGGGCTCGGTCCAAGCCCCCGAGCAGGCATCCGGCCAAGGCTCCGGCCAGGCGGTGGGCCAGAGAGCTGGACAAGCGGCGGGGCAGACGCCCGAGCCGGCGTCCGGCCAGACACCCGGGCAGGGCTCTGGGCAGGCAGCGGAGCTGGAGCAGGTCCAGTGCGGGCGGTTCCTGCCGCAGATCTGCCGGATTTACCAGAAGGTGGCGGAGACGGGCCGGGCCACCCGGGAGGCGGTCGATCTGCTGCGGCGGTCCAGCCCGATCTCGGTGCCCGGCCGGATCAGGGTGCCGACGCTGCTCATCCAGGGCCAGCGCGACTCGCTGTTCCCGCTCTCGCACGCCGACGCCAACGCCCGCGCCATCGCGGCCACCGGCGCGCCGGTCGAGGTCGCCTGGTTCAACGGCGGCCACGACGGCGGTGACGGCGAGGCGGAGTGGCTCTCCGAACGTACGGCCGGCTGGTTCGACCGCTACCTCAAAGGCTCCTCCGCCGACGACGGCGACCCGGCCGCGTTCACCGTGACCAGGGACGGCGGACGCGACCCCGGCACCCGCCGCCCGGTGCTCCTGCACGCGACCGCGGACCGCTACCCGGGGCTGTCCGGCGTGGAGCACACCACGGTCGCCCTTCACGGCGCCCTCGGCGACGCCCCGCAGCCCGTCGCCAACCCGGCGGGCGGGTCGCCGGCGTCGATCTCGGCGGTCCCCGGCCTCGGCGGCCTGCTCGGCGGCGGAACCGGCGGCGGCGCGTCGCCCGCGCTGGACATGCCGGGTCAGGCGGCCGCCTTCGAATCCGCCCCGCTGACCAGGCCCGTCCAGATCACCGGCAGCCCGACCGTCACGATCAAGGTGTACGGCACGGGTGAGGCCACGCTGTTCGCCAAGCTCTACGACGTCTCCGGAGGATCTCTCCCGGTGCTCCCGTCGGGCCTGGTCTCGCCGCTGCGGATAACCGCGAGCGAGGCGGGCACCCCGGTCACGGTGACGCTCCCGGCCATCGACAGGCGCTTCGACGCCGGGCACCGGCTGCGGCTGGTGGTGTCGACCACCGACCTCGGGTACGCGACGCCCGCCGCCCCCGCCGTCTACCGGATCGCGCTGGAGTCCCCCGGGCTGCAGCTTCCCGAGGACCCGGCGCTGCGGACGCCCGTCACCGGCCCGGCCTGGTGGACGTGGGCCATGCCGCTCGCCGCGATCGTGGTCGCGGCCGTGCTCCTGCTGACCGGCAGGAGCAGGCGTGCCGCCCACGCGGAGGACGGCCCGGAGGCAGACGCCGAGTCGGCCGAGGTGCCCCTGGTGATCAGGGGGCTGGGCAAGCGCTACCGCAACGGCGAGAAGGCGGTCGACGGCCTGTCGTTCCGGGTCGAGAAGGGCCAGGTGCTGGGGCTGCTCGGGCCGAACGGCGCGGGCAAGACCACGACCATGCGCATGCTGATGGGCCTGATCCACCCCGACGAGGGCGAGATCCGCATCTTCGGCACCCGCGTGCGCCCGGGCGCTCCGGTGCTGTCGCGGCTGGGGTCGTTCGTCGAAGGCCCCGGGTTCCTGCCACACCTGTCCGGACGGGCCAACCTGGAGCTGTACTGGCAGGCCACGGGACGGCCGCCGCAGGACGCCCACATGGAGGAGGCGCTGGAGATCGCCGGGCTCGGCACCGCCCTGGACCGCGCGGTGCGCACCTACTCCCAGGGCATGCGCCAGCGCCTGGCCATCGCCCAGGCCATGCTCGGCCTGCCCGATCTGCTCGTGCTGGACGAGCCGACGAACGGCCTCGACCCACCGCAGATCGCCGAGATGCGCCGGGTGCTCAGGGCGTACGCCGAGCGGGGACGCACCGTCATCGTCTCCAGCCATCTGCTCGCCGAGGTCGAGCAGACCTGCACCCACGTGGTGGTCATGAACCGCGGACGGCTGGTGTCGGCCGGGCCGGTGCGCGACCTGCTCGGCTCCGCGGCCGCCGCGGGCGGCGGCGGGCCACGCCTGGAGGACGTGTTCCTCGACCTGATCGGAGACAAGTCATGAGCCCGGCCAAGCGACCGGCCCGGGACCCGGCCGGACGAGCCGCCGTCGGCGGGCGGTCCGCACCGGCCCCGGATGAGACGGCCCCGCGCGGGGACGGCACGCGGGGCCGTGCGCCCGGCTACGCCCCCGGGCGCACGCTGCCGCTGCGGGTGGAGTTCGTACGGCAGTTGCGGCGGCGCCGGACGATGGCGATGTTCGGCGTGCTGCTCGCCCTGCCGTGGGTGCTCGTGGTGGCGTTCCAGTTCGGGCCGGCTGGGCGCGGCCAGGGCGGTGTGCGGCTGTCCGACCTCGCCACGGCGGGCGGGCTCAACTTCGCGGCGTTCGCCCTGTCGGTGTCGGCCAACTTCTTGCTGGTCGTCGCCGTGGCGATGTTCTGCGGGGACACCGTGGCGAGCGAGGCGAGCTGGTCGTCGCTGCGCTACCTGCTGGCGGCACCGGTGCCCCGCGATCGGCTGCTGCGCCAGAAGCTGGTGGTGGCCCTGGCGTACTCGGCCGCCGCGGTGACCGTGGTCCCGCTCATGGCGCTGCTCGCCGGCACGCTGGCCTTCGGGTGGAACGACATCACCGTGCCCGGGACCGGTGAGGTGATCCCCGCCGCCGACGTGCTGCCCAAGTTCGCCGTCGTCATCGGATACGCCATGGTCAGCCAGCTGGTGGTCGCGTCGGCCGCCTTCCTGCTGTCGGTCGGCACCGACTCCCCGCTCGGCGCGGTCGGCGGCGCGGTCGGCCTGGTGATCGTCAGCACCATCCTGCAGGCGGTCGAGGCGCTCGGCTCGCTGCGCGAGTTCCTGCCCACGTTCTGGAACACCGCATGGCTCGACGCGCTCGCGCCGGAGCCCGACTACAGCGGCATGGTGAAAGGGGTCGCGGTCTCCGTGACCTACTCGGTGATCCTCGTCGCCCTGGCCTTCCGCCGCTTCCGGCACCGGGACGTCGTCTCCTGAGGAACCCTCTTGACCGGCGCCCGAGCCTCCTGACCGGTGCCCCGGCCCGCCCCTTCCGACCGCCCGAGCCCCTCACCTGCGCCCCAACCT
>JADGHC010000180.1 GCA_019689655.1 Microbispora sp. | reverse complement strand
CGGCGGCATGATGACGATGGTCGACATGATGCTGGGCGAGGTCGCGCCCGGCGGCGTCGGCTCCGGCCTGTACGGCATGCTCGTGCTCGCGGTGATCACGGTCTTCGTGGCCGGTCTGATGGTGGGCCGTACACCGGAATACCTGGGCAAGAAGATCGGCGCGCGTGAGATCAAACTGGCCTCGCTCTATTTCCTGGTCACGCCGGCCCTGGTGCTCGCGGGCACGGCCGCCGCGATGGGCAACGCGGCCGGGCTGAAGGGGATGCTCAACGACGGCCCGCATGGGCTGTCGGAGATCCTCTACGCGTTCACCAGCGCGGCAAGCAACAACGGCTCCGCCTTCGCCGGTCTCACCGTCGACACCCCCTGGTACGACGTGGCCACCGGCCTGTGCATGGTCTTCGGCCGGTTCCTGCCGATCATCTTCGTGCTGGGCCTGGCGGGCTCCCTCGCGCGGCAGGCCCCGGTGCCCGAGTCGGCCGGCACGCTGCCCACGCACCGCCCTCAGTTCGTCGCGATGGTGGCCGGCGTCACCGTCGTCCTCGTCGCCCTCACCTTCTTGCCCGCCCTCGCGCTCGGGCCCGTCGCGGAAGGACTGTCGTGATCAAGAAGATCGGCGGTGGCCTGCTCGACCCCCGGCAGGTGGTCAGATCGCTGCCCGGCGCGGTGCGGAAGCTGAATCCGGCCACGCTGTGGCGCAACCCCGTCATGTTCGTCGTCGAGATCGGGGCGCTGTGCACCACGATCCTGGCGATCGTGAACCCCTCCCCGTTCGCCTGGGCCATCGTCGCGTGGCTGTGGCTCACCGTGCTGTTCGCCAATCTCGCCGAGGCGGTGGCCGAGGGCCGGGGCAAGGCCCAGGCCGCCACGCTGCGCGCGGCCAGGCGCGACACCACCGCCCGCCGTCTGCCCGACCCGGGTGACCCCGGCCGGTGGGACGTGGTCGGCGCCGCCGAGTTGCGCGAGGGCGACCACGTGATCGTCGAGGCCGGTGAGGTGATCCCGGGCGACGGCGACGTGGTCGAGGGCATCGCGAGCGTGGACGAGTCGGCCATCACCGGCGAGTCCGCGCCCGTCATCCGCGAGTCCGGCGGCGACCGCTCGGCCGTCACCGGCGGCACCAAGGTCCTGTCGGACCGGATCATCGTACGGATCACCCAAAAGCCCGGGCACAGCTTCATCGACCGGATGATCGCCCTGGTGGAGGGGGCGAACCGGCAGAAGACCCCCAACGAGATCGCCCTGAACATTCTGCTGGCCGCTCTCACGATCATCTTCCTGTTCGCGACGATCACCATGCAGCCGCTGGCGATCTACTCGAAGGCCCGCAACCCCGGCATCCCCGACTCGCTCGCGCTGACCGCGCAGGGCGTGAGCGGGGTGGTGCTGGTCTCGTTGCTGGTCTGCCTGATCCCGACGACGATCGGCGCGCTGCTGTCGGCGATCGGCATCGCCGGCATGGACCGCCTGGTGCAGCGCAACGTGCTGGCGATGAGCGGCCGGGCGGTCGAGGCCGCGGGCGACGTCAACACCCTGCTTTTGGACAAAACAGGCACGATCACGCTCGGCAACCGGCAGGCGTCGGAGTTCGTCCCGGCCGAGGGCGTGCCGGAGCGGGAGCTGGCCGAGGCGGCGCAACTGGCCAGCCTGGCCGACGAGACCCCCGAGGGCCGCTCGGTGGTCGTCCACGCCAAGCAGGCGTACGGGCTGCGCGAACGGCAGCCGGGCGAGCTGGCGCACGCCGAGTGGATTCCCTTCACCGCGCAGACTCGCATGTCGGGGGTGAACGTGGATGGGCGCCAGGTGCGCAAGGGCGCGGCGACGTCGGTCATGAAGTGGGTGCGCGACAACGGTGGCCATCCCACCCTCGACGTGGGGCACCTGGTGGACGGCATCGCCGCCTCCGGCGGCACTCCCCTGGTCGTCGGCGAGGTGGTGCACGGAAAAGGGCGGGTGCTCGGCGTCATCCACCTCAAGGACGTGGTCAAGCGGGGCATGCGGGAGCGGTTCGACGCGATGCGCCGGATGGGCATCCGCACCGTGATGATCACGGGGGACAACCCGCTCACCGCCAAGGCCATCGCCGACGAGGCGGGCGTGGACGACTTCCTGGCCGAGGCGACCCCCGAGGACAAGCTCGCGCTGATCCGCAAGGAGCAGGAGGGCGGCCGGCTGGTCGCGATGACCGGGGACGGCACCAACGACGCGCCCGCGCTCGCCCAGGCCGACGTCGGGGTGGCGATGAACACCGGCACCTCCGCCGCGAAGGAGGCCGGCAACATGGTCGACCTCGACTCCAACCCGACCAAGCTCATCGAGATCGTCGAGATCGGCAAGCAACTGCTGATCACCCGGGGAGCGCTGACCACGTTCTCGATCGCCAACGACATCGCCAAGTATTTCGCGATCATCCCGGCCGTGTTCGCCGCGGTCTACCCCGGTCTCGACGCGCTCAACGTGATGCGGCTGCACAGCCCGCAGTCGGCGATCCTGTCCGCGGTCATCTTCAACGCGCTGGTGATCGTCGCGCTGATCCCGCTCGCGTTGCGGGGCGTGCGATACCGGCCGTCCAGCGCGTCCACGCTGCTGACCCGCAACCTCTGCGTCTACGGCCTCGGCGGCGTCGTCGCGCCCTTCATCGGCATCAAGCTCATCGACCTGCTGGTCCGTTTTCTTCCGGGGATGTCGTAATGGAACGCCTGCCGAGCCTGCTGCGCAGGCACATCGCCGCGATCAGGGCCCTCGCCGTGCTCACGCTCGTCATGGGCGGGCTCTACCCGCTGGTCGTCACCGGCCTCGCCCAGGTCGCGTTCCCCGGTCAGGCCGACGGTTCGCCGATCGGGAACGCCGGCAGCGCGCTGATCGGCCAGTCCTTCACCGGCAAGAACGGCGTGCCGGTCGCGCGTTACTTCCAGAGCCGTCCGTCGGCGGCCGGGGCCGGTTACGACCCGGTGGCCAGCGGCGCGAGCAACCTCGGCCCGGAGAGCGTCGTGGACCGGCTGCCCGACCCGCACGGCGCCGACGAGGCGGCCCGCGCCGGAAAGCGGTCGCTGCTCACCCAGGTCTGCGCGCGGTCCAAGGCGGTCGGTGAACTGGAGGGCGTCAGCGGGGCCAGGCCGTACTGCACGGCGGACGGGGTCGGCGCGGTGCTCAAGGTGTTCCCCGCCGTCGGGACGCCCCGCAGGGTCGTCAGCGTCAACCAGGCCTGCCCCGCCACGCCGTTCATCCCGGTCTACCGGGGGGTGAAGGTCGAGTGCGGCAGGCCGGGCGAGGACTACTCGGCGGGGCGTACCGTGCCAGTGAGGGGGAACGCACGGGCGGTCGTCCCCCCGGATGCCGTCACCGCGAGCGGCAGCGGTCTCGACCCGCACATCTCCGTCGCGTACGCCGAGCTGCAGGCGCCTCGGGTGGCCAGGGAACGGGGGCTGGACGTGCGCCGGGTGCGGGAACTGATCGGGGAACACACGACCGGCCGCGTCCTCGGCTTCATGGGCGAGCCCGGGGTGAACGTGCTGGAGCTCAATCTGGCCCTCGACAGGGAGAGGTGACGGGCCATGCCACGCGGGCGGCTGCGGATCTACCTCGGCGCGGCACCCGGGGTGGGCAAGACGTACGCCATGCTCTGCGAGGGGCACCGCCGCCGGGAGCGGGGCACGGACGTCGTGATCGGCCTGGTGGAGACCCACGGCCGCGCCCGCACCGCCGAGCTGATCGCGGGTCTGGAGATCGTGCCCCGGATGACGCTGCGCCACCGGGGGGCGACCTTCACCGAACTCGACGTCGGCGCGGTCATCGCCCGGCGGCCGAAGGTCGCGCTGATCGACGAGCTGGCCCACACGAACGTGCCGGGCTCGCGCAACGTCAAACGCTGGCAGGACATCGAGGAGATCCTCGACGCCGGGATCGACGTGATCTCCACGGTGAACATCCAGCACCTGGAGTCGATCAACGACGTCGTGCAGCAGATCACCGGCGTGCCGCAGCGGGAGACCGTGCCCGACGAGGTCGTACGGCGGGCCGACCAGGTCGAGCTGGTCGACATGTCGGCCGAGGCGCTGCGCCGCCGGATGGCGCACGGCAACGTCTACCCGCCGGAGAAGGTCGACGCGGCGCTGTCGAACTACTTCCGCGTGGGCAACCTGACCGCGCTGCGCGAGCTGGCCCTGCTCTGGCTCGCCGACAAGGTGGACGAGCAGCTCGGCCGTTACCGGGCCGACCACGGGATCGCCGAGACGTGGGAGGCTCGGGAGCGGGTCGTCGTCGCGCTGACCGGCGGTCCGGAGGGCGACACCCTCATCAGGCGGGCGGCCCGCATCGCCGACCGGACCAAGGGCGCCGACCTGCTGGCCGTGCACGTCACCCGCGCGGACGGGCTGGCCGGGGGCGATCCCGCGCTGCTGGCCCGGCAGCGCGCCCTCGTGGAGAGCATGGGCGGCACCTATCACCAGGTGGTGGGCGACGACGTCCCCCGGGCGCTGCTGGAGTTCGCCCGCGGCGTCAACGCCACCCAGCTCGTGCTCGGTGCGTCCCGGCGGGGGCGGATCGCGCAGATCTTCGGCAGGGGGGTCGGCGTCGAGACGACCGCGATGTCCGGTGCGATCGACGTCCACATGATCACCCATGAGCAGGTCAAGAAGGGGCGGGAGCGCCCCCACCGGTCGCGGGCGGCGCTCACCCGGCGGCGCAGGCTGGCGGGGTGGGCCGTCGCCCTCACCGGCCTGCCGCTGCTCACCGCCGTCCTGATCCCCTTCCGGGACACGCTGTCGCTGCCGAGCTTCATCCTGCTGTTCCTGACCACCGTCGTGGGTGTGGCGCTGATCGGCGGAATGTGGCCGGCGATCACGGCGGCGGTCGCCGCCTCGCTGCTGCTGAACTTCTTCTTCACCCCGCCCACGCACACCCTGACGATCGCCGATCCGGAGAACCTCTTCGCCCTGGTCGTCTTCGTGCTCGTCGCGGCGGCGGTCAGCTTGATCGTGGACGTGGCGGCCCGCCGTACCAGGGAGGCGGCCCGCGCCGGGGCGGACGCGGAGATCCTGTCCGCGCTGGCCGGGCACGTGTTGCGCGGCGAGGCGGCCGTGCCGTCCCTGCTCGCGCGCATGCGGGAGACGTTCGGCCTGGTCTCGGTCACCCTGCTCGAACGGCGCCCGGAGGCGGGGCAGCGGCCGGACGACCGCTCCGACCCCGCCTCCTGGCGCATCGTCGCCGGCTCCGGGGGCAAGCCCTGCACCTGCCCGGACGCCGCCGGCACGGACGTGGACATCGACGGTGACCTCGTGCTCGCCGCGCGCGGGCGGCTGCTCGACGCCTCCGAGCGCCGGGTGATCGAGGCGTTCGCCGCGCAGGTGGCCGTCGCGCTGCGGCAGGAGCGGCTGGAGGAGGAGGCCGAGCGGGCCAGGCCGCTCGCGGAGGCCGACAGGATGCGTACGGCGCTGCTCGCCGCGGTCAGCCACGACCTGCGCACTCCGCTGGCCGCCGCGAAGGCCGCGGTGGAGAGCCTGCGCGCCACCGACGTCGAGTGGTCCGCCCGGGACCGTGCGGAGCTGCTGGAGACCGCCGACGAGTCTCTGGCCAAGCTCGACCGCCTGGTGGCGAACCTGCTCGACATGAGCCGCCTGCAGGCCGGGGTGCTGGGCGTCGCCGCCCAGCCGGTCGCCGTCGAGGAGATCGTGCCCCGGGCGGTCGACGACCTCGGGCCGCTCGCCGGCGAGGTGACGATCGACATCCCGCACGACCTCCCCGAGGTCGTCGCCGACCCTGCGCTGCTCGAACGCGTGCTCGCCAACGTCGTCGCCAACGCCGTCCGCTACACCCCCGAAGGGGAGCGAGTGCTCGTCACCGCCAGCAGGTACGGCGAGCGGGCCGAGATCCGGATAATCGACCGCGGGCCCGGCGTGCCGCGCGACTCCTACGACCGGATCTTCCTGCCCTTCCAGCGGCTGGGCGACCGGGACAACCACAGCGGGGTCGGGCTGGGCCTGGCCCTGGCGCGCGGGCTGACCGAAGTGATGGGAGGGGAGCTGACCCCCGACGAGACACCCGGGGGAGGACTCACCATGATCGTCACCCTGCCCATCGCCGCGCACGGCGATGACGTGCCGGCAGACGCGATGGAGCCCGGTGGCGGTTCGGAGGAGTTCGGCGGGCCCGGTCCGCGCGGGCCTGGTTCGCGTGGGGCCGGTTCACGCGGGGCCGGTTCGCGGGGGGCCGGTTCACGCGGTGCCGGCGGTTCCGCCGGTCTCGCCGGTTCGCGTGAGGGCGGCGGTGATGTGCGGTGAGCCGGATACTCGTGGTCGACGACGAGCCGCAGATCCTCCGCGCGCTCCGGATCAACCTGGCCGCGCGCGGATACGAGGTCGTCGTCGCGGCGGACGGCGGTGCCGCGTTGCGCGAGGCCGCGGACCGCAGTCCCGACCTGATCGTGCTGGACCTCGGCCTGCCCGACATGGACGGAGTCGAGGTCATCCACGGCGTACGCGGCTGGAGCAGTGTGCCGATCATCGTGCTGTCGGGGCGCACCGGCAACCAAGAAAAGATCGACGCGTTGGACGCCGGGGCCGACGACTACGTCACCAAGCCCTTCGGGGTGGACGAGCTGCTGGCCCGCGTACGGGCGGTCACCCGGCGCGCCGGCCCCCGGGAGAGCGAGCCCGCCCGCGTACGGATCGGGGAGCACGTGGTCGACCTGGTGAACAAGACCGTCTCCGGTGACGTACGGCTGACCCCGACCGAGTGGCGCATCCTCGAACTGCTCGTCCGCAACCCCGGCAAGCTGATCGGCCAGCGGCAGCTGCTGAGCGAGGTGTGGGGCGCGCAGTACGTCAAGGAGACGCACTACCTGCGGCAGTACATGGCCCAGCTCCGGCGCAAGCTTGAGAAGGAGCCCGGCCATCCCGTCCACCTGATCACCGAGCCGGGCATGGGCTACCGCTTCGTCCCCTGACGCCCCGGCGCGCGGCCCGGGAATGTCGGTCGCGTGCGGAACAATCGGCCTCATCATGACCACCACCGCGCTGCCCACGTCCGCGCCGCCCGTCGCCGCGCGGACCCTCACCGCACCGCCCACGCCTGTGCCGACCACCCCGGCGCAGCCCGTGCGAGCCGAGGTGCCCGAACGTCCGCTGCCGGTCGAGCTGGTCGACGGTCCCGGGGGCAGGCTCTACCTGCTCCCTTTCGCGCCGCTCACCCCGGAAGACTGCGAGGCCCTGTCCGTGCTCCTCGCCGCCCGCGCCGCCGCCGTACGCCGGAAGGAATCCGCGTGAACCATCTGACGGCTTACCAGGACGCCCTCCCCTGGCTCAGCCGCGAGGCACAGATCGTCGATACGACGCACCTTTCCCCGTCAGAGGTCGCGGCGCGCATCGCCGCCGCCGTCACAGCCGACCTGACCTGACTGCGGCCTCACGGCGCTCAGGCGAGCGTGTATTCCGTGTCTCCGAAGTCGGCCACCACCCGCAACCTGCCGCCCAACGCCTCGACGTAGGACCGGAGGGTCGACACCTCGGCCCTGTCGATCTCTCCGTGCTCGATCGCGGACACCCGAGGAGCGGAAACACCCATCAGCGCGGCGACGTCCCGCTGGGTCAGGTCCTGCTCCTGCCTGATCTCCGCAAGCCGGTGGGCGCGTACTTCTGCGGCCAACCGATCCATGTCGGCTTTTTTCTGTTCCTCCGACCGCACCGGCAGTCCTGCGGCCTCACGGCGCTCACGCACCCTGCGCTTGGTTTCCTCCCAACCTACAGAGGTCATTCGTACTCCCTGATCTTCAGCTCGGTGAGATGAGCCTCGTAGCGCTTTTCGGCCAGCGGGATATTAACGTCGTACCATTTCTGCCAGTTCCCCGCTTTGCCGCCCGCAACCAAGAGCACCGCCCGGCGTACCGGGTCGAAAGCGAACAGAATGCGGATCTCGCTGCCACCTGTGGATCCCGGTCGCAGCTCCTTCAGGTTGTGCAGCTGGGAGGCGCAGCGATGAGCGAACGGCACGAAGACGGCGTGGCGGCCACCCACCGCCCGCCGAGCCGGCGAAGACCCCGGTGATGTCGCCGGCGCGGCTCGCCGTACGCGGCAGGCGGAGCGGTTCAGCGTACGCAGCAGGTGGAGCAGGGGTCGGCGTCGGGCAGCGTCACCCACAGGCAGCAGGTGCGGCGGCGGTATCCGTCGCCGTCGGGCACGACCAGCCCGGCCACGGGCGGCCCGATCTCATCGAGCAGCCGGCCCGCCTCGTCGTACGACCCGAGCGTGAGCAGCGGATGGGCGATCGCCTCGGCGGTGGAGCCCCACAGGGTGCGCTCGCCCACCTTCGTCAGGGCGCTGAGCGCCTTCACGAACGGATACTGGCTTTCCAGGAGCGCTTCCCTGATGGCGGCGGCGAGGTCGGGAACGACGATGGTGCCCTCGGCCCCGGCCAGCGGGTCGCCGGGGAGCACGGCCACTGTCACCCGCGACGCCGCCACCGTCACGCCGGCCGCGGACGACTTGACCAGCGTGTCCTCCAGGCGCATCAGCGGCACCCGGCGGCCGAGCCCCCAGCCCAGGGCCATCGGCAGCGTGTGCCAGTATCCGTAGGTCTTCCACAGCAGCGCCGCCGCCACGTGGCGCGGCGCGCTCCAGCGGGCCGCCGTCTCGTCCACCAGCGCGAGCAGTCCCTCGTACGGCTCCCGCACGAGGTCGGCGGCGGGGATCCATCCGGGAGAGTCGTCGGCGACCAGCCGGGGCAGCACTCCCAGCACGCCGCCCCGCTCCGCCGCGAGGCCTTCCAGATGATCGGAAAGGGCGTCGAGCAGCACGCGCACTCCTTGATCTCAGCGGTCGTCTCCGGTGAGCGGCCGGGCCCGCTTGCCCGGCGCCTCGACAACGTGGTTCGACGGCGTCGCCTCGCCCCGACGTCCAAGCGTCCGAACTGTCACTTCCGCCGTCGTGGGTGTGGTCCTCATGACCGTCACCGCGCCCGTACGCCGTCCGCGCTCGCGGTCGCGGTACGGCGGCGGGCGGCGGGGATGACCAGGGGCGTGCCGGTCTCCGGGTCGTCGATCACCCGGCAGGGCAGCCGGAAGACCTCCTCGACCAGGTCGGCGGTCATGACCTCTCCGGGTGCGCCGGAGGCCACGATCCGGCCGTCGCGCATCGCGATCAGATGGGTGGCGTAACGGGCGGCGTGGTTGAGGTCGTGGAGCACCGCCACGAGCGTGCGCCCGCGCTCCTCGTGCAGCCGCGCGCACAGGTCGAGGACCTCGATCTGGTGGGCGATGTCCAGGTAGGTCGTGGGCTCGTCCAGGAGCAGCAGCGGGGTCTCCTGCGCCAGCGCCATCGCGATCCACACGCGCTGGCGCTGGCCGCCGGACAGTTCGTCGACCGGCCGCCCGGCCAGGTCGGCGACCCCGGTGGCCTCCATCGACTCGCGTACCACCCGCTCGTCGTCGGCGGACCACTGGCGCAGCAGCCGCTGGTGGGGATAGCGCCCGCGGCCGACCAGTTCGGCGACCGTGATGCCGTCGGGTGCGACGGACGTCTGCGGCAGCAGGCCGAGGGTCTTGGCGACCTTCCTGGCGGGCAGGGAGGTGATGTCCCGCCCGTCGAGCAGCACGGTCCCGGCGGCGGGCCGCAGCGTGCGCGCCAGCGCCCGCAGCAGGGTGGACTTGCCGCAGGCGTTCGGCCCGATGATCACCGTGAAGGACCGGTCGGGGATGGCGACGTCGAGACCTTCGGCGACGACCCTCTTGTCGTAGGAGAGGGTCAGTGCGTTGCCGCTCAGGCGCGGCCCGTCCTCCTGCATGCCTGCCATCGCGTTTCCGTCCACGATCGTGCCGGTCAAATCCGTCCCGCCTTCCGCTGGGCGGCGAGCAGCCAGACGAGGTAGCCGCCGCCGAGCACCCCCGTCACCACCCCGACGGGCAGTTGATGGTCCCCGAACAGTCGCTGCGCGGCCAGGTCGGCGCCCGTCAGCAGCGCCGCGCCCGTGCAGGTGGCGGCGAGCAGGTTCGGCCCGGGCGCCCCGGTCATCCGCCTGGCCAGGTGCGGCGCGGTGAGCGCGACGAACGACACGGGCCCGGCGGCCGCCGCCGCCAGGGAGGTGAGCAGCACGGCCGCCGCCACCAGGGTCAGCCGCAGCGCTTGGACGCGTACGCCGAGGCCGCGCGCCAGGTCGTCGCCCATTTCTGTGATCGCCAGCGGGCGGGCGCAGCCGAGCAGCACCACCGGCGCCAGCACCGCCATCGCGGCCAGCAGCGGAAGGACGTCCTCCCAGCCGCGCCCGTCCAGGCTGCCGGTGAGCCACAGCATGGCCCGCGCCGCCTCCATCAGCCGTCCCCTGGTCAGCAGGTAACCGTTGACGCCGGTGAGGATCGCGGTGGCGCCGATGCCCACCAGCACCAGGCGGTGCCCGTGCAGGCCGCCGCGCCAGGCCAGCGCGTAGATCACCGCGCCGGTGACGACGCCGCCGAGCACCGCGCCGCCGGCGAGCGCCGCGCTGCTCCCCCCGGTGACGACCACCAGCAGCGCGCCCGCCGCCGAGCCCTGGGTGAACCCGAGCAGGTCGGGGCTGCCCAGCGGGTTGCGTACGAGCGACTGGAAGACCGCACCGGCCAGCGCCAGGGCCGCGCCCACGAGCAGTGCGGTGACCACACGGGGCAGGCGGAGCTCCCACACGATGAACTCATCGGCCGGGGCGCCGCCGCCGAGGAGGGTGCGTACGACGTCGGACGGGCTCATCGGGTAGTCGCCGCCGCCCACCGCGAGCACGCCGAAGACGAGCGCGAGCAGCAGGCAGCCCGCTCCCACGGCGACGGCCCTGGGATGGACGACCACGCGGCCGGCCACGATCGCGGTGCTCACCGGTGCCTCCTCGTCCGTGCGGCACCCACGGAACTGGCCCCCACGGAACGAGCCTCCACGGAACGAGCCTCCACGGAACGGGCCCTCGCGTACGGCGGCAGCGCGCGGCTCATGTGCGGACCTTCCTTCGCACGAAGTACAAAAACAGCGGGCC
>JADGHC010000179.1 GCA_019689655.1 Microbispora sp. | reverse complement strand
ACTCGCGGGGGCGCGCCGGGGGCGCGCGGCCCGCGGCGGTTCAGTCCTCGTCGCGGCGCAGGCGCCGCTCCAGGCTGCGCAGGAACTCGGGGTCGTCGTCGGGGCCGCGGGGCGCATCGCCGCTCCGGGGGGCCCACTCACGGCCGCCCACCGGGCCGTACAGGGCGTCCCGGCGACGGGGGCGGCCCACGAGGAGCCAGGTCAGCGCGCCCACGTCGGCCAGTAAGACCACGATGAAGACCCACATGAACTTGGGGAGATTGCGCACGTCCTCTTCGGGGGTCGTGATCACGTCGAAGAGGCAGTAAAGCCAGAGGGCAAGCAGCGCCAGGCCGATTATCACGCTAGGCATGCCCACACGGTAAGCCATGCACGCCACTGATCGTGTCGGGCTTTCGGGTGACGTGGACAGCCCGGCATCGTACGGTGGACCGGTACACGGCATGCCGGAACGCGGAGCCTGACGAAGGGGTGCGATGGCGGAGCCGGGCGACAGAGGCCGCCACCGGCGGGGGGCGCGGTGGTGGCAGCGAGGGCTCTACATGTCCTCTCGCCGCCGTACGGACGTCCCCGAACGACATCCCGACCGGGCTCCCGGGCGGGCCGCCGACCGTACGGCGGGGCCGGCCCAGGACCGGCCCGCCGACCGGCCGCAGGCCCGCCGCAGGCAGTGGGAGTCCCCGTGGGACGCGCATCGGGGCGCCGACTGGCCGGGGTGGCCGAAGGAGCGGCCGGCGGACCGCGTCCACACGGTCACCGCGCCCGTGGCGGACGACAAGCCGCAGTACACCTGGCAGGACTTCGAGCTCGACGACCTGCCGAACCGGGCCGCGCCCCATCCGCCCGACGCGCCCGACCTGCGGGACGGCAGGCGGCACTGCGGGCCGCTGGAACGCATCCTGTACCGCGAGTGGGACGCCGCCGAGGGTCCTCCCTCCGCCGACGCCGTACGGGCCGTGGACAGCCTGGCGAGGCTGCCCGAGCAGATCAAGACCAAGCTCGCCATCGGGCTCGACGGCATCTACATCGGGCGCGGCGGGGTGCCCGACCTGGACGACATGGGCTACCTGCGCGGTGCGCCGCTGCCGTCGGGACGGGCCACGTGGGACATCTGCGCCGGCGCGTACGGCGACCGCAAGATCGTGGTGGGGGACCGGCCGTCGCCGACGCCCGACGTGATGATGCACGAAGTCGGACATGCGCTGGACGACGTGGACGCCGCTCCGGGAGAGTGGGTGTCGGACTCCCCCGAGTTCGCGGCACTCTATGAGGAGTGCCTGCCGCTGCTGGCGTCGTCGTTCCACCGGCAGCCCGGCGGCCTGGGGCGCAAGGAGTTCTTCGCCGACGCGTTCGCGGCGATCGCGTCCCGGCAGCGTCCGGCCCTGGTCGACATGCTGGGCGGCGACACCCGCGCGGCCCTCAACGTCATGCTCTTCTTCAACCGGCGTTACGGAATCTAGGTGATTCGGATGTACGTGATCCGGCTGGGCGACGGCACGCTCCGCGTGCCCCGGTCACTGACCACCGATGACGGGCGCCTCATCGGCAACGCGTACGTGGAGGTCGCACCGGGGGAGCCCGGCTACGACCGCTGGCTGGCCGAGTCGATCACCGAGGAAGAGGACGCCGAGCGACGGCGCCGCTGGCGTGAGGGCAACGACGCGCTGGAGCAGGCGTTCCTGGCCTTCAAGGCGGAGCAGGACTGACGACCCCGGCAAGGGAGCAGGACAAGCCGGGACCCACGCACGACGCGGACTGACTCCGGTGACCCTGCGGCGTCCGGGTAGCGCGCAGGATCACCCGGTGCTGGTACTGCGTCAGACTCGCGGGGAGTCGCCGTTCGGCCGGTCGGCCGTGAGGACGTCCTCCCCACGAAGGAGGGCGTGCACTTCCGATTCACGGAACCGCCTGTGCCCCCCGGGGGTACGGATGCTGCTGATACGCCCGGCCGCGGCCCAACGGGTCACGGTCTTCGGGTCGACCCTGAAGAGAGCGGCAACCTCTCCAGGAGTCAGCAGTCGCTCGCTGCTACTCTCCACAATCTCTCCCCCTCGCGTCCCGCGTCCTGCAGCGGGCGGACAGGTAACCAGTGTGCCGAGCGAAGCCTGATTTATCCGTGGTTTTCACAGAAGATCACGGGTTGTTACCGGCTCAGTGCCCGATTGTTATATGATAGAGCCTCTTTGGGGCGCTCATGGGTGTTTCTTTACAAAAGCGCCTTGTTGTGAACACTAGCAGCGCCCGCAGCGGATGCGAAGAGAGACCGACGCGCCGTGAGGGTGACGTAACCTCGACGCTGTGCATCCGGTTGTCGTATACACCCTTTCACGCCTCGGCCTGTTCGCCGTCGCCCTCGGCGTCCTGTACCTCGTCGGCCTGCGGTCGTACCCGCTGCTGCTGTTCGCGTTCCTGGTCAGCGGTCTGGCCAGCTATGTGCTGCTGTCCAAACAGCGCGACGCGGTGAGCGAGCGCCTCGCCGTGAAACGGCGGGCGGCGGGCAAGGACTAGGTCGCCGGGAACATGCCAACGCGGGCATGGTACTCATGCCCGAGCTCCGTCGTGTCGCTTCCCACCAAAAGACCTGTCTTTACGGTCAGGAAGGCCTTTACCCCGATTCCCCTTTCCCTCGTAGGGTTCCAGCGCAGCGCCCTGCCCGTGACGGGGTCGATCGCCCCTATGCCGGGCCGATGGACCGCCCCGGGGCCGGCCGTGTCGGCGCCCTCCGGGTTGTTCAGCCAGCGCTGGTGTCCGCCCACGTAGACGGCGGACCCCGTGACCGCGACCGCGTACAGGGAGTCCCCTCCGGTCAGGTTCACCCAGGTGGGGCGGATCGCCCCGCCCTTCGCGTACGTCTCGAACCTGGCGGCCGAGTCGCACAGCTTGGATGTGCCGCGCGCCGGTCCGCCCGTCGTCACGACCACGAAGTAGCGCCCGTCGGGAGACAGATCGAGCCCCCGTACGTACGACGGGAAGTCCGGCTTGCACGCCGGGGCGTAGGCCTCGGTGCGCCAGTCGGCCACCCGCCCGGTCGTCAGGTCGATCACGCCGAGCTGCGGGCGGCGCAGGCCGTCGAGCGTGGTGAACGCGCCGTCCACCACTAACCGGTCGCGGACCGCCGCCATCGCGTAGATCCGGGGATCGCGGCGTCCGTAGCCGGGGGTGACGGTGAACCGGGGGTCCACCGCGCCGGTCTCGGCGTCCACCCGGGCCAGCGCGGTCCGCGGGCTGCGGCCGACCCTGCTGAAGTCGCCGCCGACGTAGAGCGCGCGGCCCAGCCGTACCAGGCTGGCGACCGTCCCGCCGTACACCGGGGCGGAGAACTCTTCCTCGGGCGCGCCGTCGGACACGCGGAGGCGGACCAGGCCCCGGGAGGGCGTGGTGAACGCGCCCCCCACGAAGACCGTGCCGCCGGGACCGGGGGCGAGCGCGGCCACCGGCCCGTCGAGGTCCGGCGCGAAGTCGCGCAGGACCCGGCCGGTGTGGAGATCGAAGGCGAAGATGTTCGCCCGCGGCAGGTCCTCCCCGCCCCGGGCCTCGCGGACCGCGCCGAACTCGCCACCCACGACGACGGTGCGGCCGACCAGCGCGAACGCGGTGACGATGCCGTCCAGCACGTGTGGCGTGAAGTCCACCGGGTTCTCCGAGACCACGCGGGGCTGTGCCACCCCGGCGGCCGCCGGGGCGGCGTGGAGCCCGGTGACGCATGCGACCAGTGACATGGCTGGGATCAGTGCGGTGGTGACGCGCATTCCCCAAGTTCTAGCAGACTGAGCGTAATCGATGAACTACGTTCCGCTCATCCTGTCCCGGTGGTGAGGGAGTACGCCCGTCGCGGCCTAGGCTTGCCTGCATGACGCGCGCATCGCTGGACAAGCAGCCGCACGAGGTCGCCGCGATGTTCGATCGCACGGCCCGGCGCTACGACCTGGTGAACGACATCCTCTCGCTCGGCCAGGACCGCCTGTGGCGGAAGGCCACCGCGGCGGCGATCGACGCCGGGCCGGGTGAGCTGGTGCTCGATCTCGCCGCGGGCACCGGCACCTCCACCGACGCGTTCACCGCGCTCGGGGCGCGGGCGATCGCCTGCGACTTCTCGCTCGGCATGCTCCGCACCGGCGTCCGGCGGCGCGGCGGCTCCGGCCTGTACGGCGGGGGCGTCCGGGGGGTCACGTTCGTCGCGGGCGACGCGCTGCGCCTGCCGTTCCGCGACGAGACGTTCGACGCGGTGACGATCTCCTTCGGCCTGCGCAACGTGGCCGACACCGGGCAGGCGCTGCGCGAGATGCTGCGGGTGGCCCGCCCCGGCGGGCGGCTGGTGATCTGCGAGTTCTCCCGGCCCACGCCGAAGTCGTTCGACCTCGTCTACTCGCAGTACCTGATGAAGCTGCTGCCGCCGGTGGCCCGGTTGGTCAGCTCCAACCCCGACTCCTACGAGTACCTCGCCGAGTCGATCCGGGCCTGGCCCGACCAGGCGGCGCTGGCGAAGATCATCCAGGAGGCCGGCTGGCGGAAGGTGGCCTGGCGCAACCTCACGCTCGGTATCGTGGCCCTGCACAGGGCGGTCAAGGGGTAATGGGGCGTGCTTGGCCGCACCCCTCTGACGCCATGCGGCGGATAGGGGCTAGACTTCGGCCGAGAGTTTGTGAAGTTGTTCACAAAGGCACGAAGGTCTAAACCAATTTGAGACCTTCCTTCCTTGGAACGGACAGGTCCCCCGTGAGCGAGCAAACCCGCGTGACGCGGAGAGATATCGACGCCGACGTCATCGTCGTCGGTGCGGGTCCCGCGGGTGCGACGACGGCCTTTCACCTCGCCCGCGCCGGTCTCGACGTGCTGCTGCTGGAGAAGACGCGGTTCCCGCGAGAGAAGGTCTGCGGTGACGGGCTCACCCCGCGGGCGGTGAAGCAGCTCGTCGCCATGGGCGTCGACATCAACGTGCCCGGCTGGATCAGGAACAAGGGGCTGCGCGTCTACGGCGGCGGTGTGCGCCTCGAACTCGACTGGCCCGAGCTGTCGAGCTATCCCGACTTCGGCCTCGTGCGCACCCGCGCCGACTTCGACCAGATCCTCGCCAGGCACGCCGAGCGCGCGGGCGTCCGGCTGCGCGAGGGCGTGAACGTTACGGGCCCGGTGCTCGACGAGCGCAGCGGCCACATCGTGGGCGTGACGGCCAAGGCGGACGGCGAGGAGGTGACCTACCGCTCGCGTCTGGTGGTGGCGGCCGACGGCAACTCGACCCGGCTGTCGATCGCGATGGGCCTGCACAAGCGCCAAGACCGCCCGATGGGCGTGGCGGTGCGCACCTACTACACCAGCCCCCGGCACGACGACGACTACCTGGAGACGTGGCTCGAACTGTGGGACGGCGACCGGCTGCTCCCCGGTTACGGCTGGATCTTCCCCGTCGGCGACGGCACCTGCAACGTCGGTCTCGGCCTGCTGAACACCAGCGAGGCGTTCAAGCACATCGACTACCGCGACCTGCTGCGGCGCTGGATGAAGAACACGCCGTCGGAGTGGGGCTTCACCGAGGAGAACATGACGGGCCCGATCAGGGGGGCCGCGCTGCCGATGGGCTTCAACCGGCAGCCGCACTACACCCGCGGGCTGGTTCTGGTGGGCGACGCCGGCGGGTCGATCAACCCGTTCAACGGCGAGGGCATCGCGTACGCCATGGAGACCGGCCGCACCGCGGCCGAGCTGATCGTCCAGGCGCTGGCGCGGCCGACGCCCGCCCAGCGTGAGCGCGTATTACTCGCGTACCCGCGTATCCTCAAAGAGGCATATGGCGGATACTTCACCCTCGGCCGCCTGTTCGTGGAAGCGATCGGCAAGCCGGGCGTGATGAGCTTCGCCACCCGGCACGGGTTGCCCCATCCCACCCTGATGAGATTCGCCTTCAAGCTGCTCGCTAATCTCACAGACCGGCGGGGCGACGTCTCCGACCGCATAATCAACGCCCTGTCCAAGGTGGCTCCGCCCGCATGAAAGCCCGCATGGAAGCCCGCATGACCGAGACGACGCGCACATCGCCGCCGGCCCCGCGGCCGGCCGCGCCTTCCGGCATTCCCGTGATCGCCCAAAACCACCGAGTAAGCGAGGACATGTAGCCATGGAGCTGTATGTGCCGATCGTGGTGCTCGCGGTCCTCGCGGCGGGGTTCGCCGTGTTCTCCGTGAGCATCGCGCCCTTCACCGGGCCGAAGCGCTGGAACCGCGCGAAGCTGGACTCCTACGAGTGCGGCATCGAGCCCACTCCGCAGCCGGTCGGCGGTGGCCGCTTCCCCCTGAAGTACATGGTCACCGCGATGTTGTTCATCGTGTTCGACATCGAGATCATCTTCCTTTATCCGTGGGCGGTGGCCTTCGACAAACTCGGCGTGTTCGGGCTCGTCGAGATGGTGCTGTTCATCGTCACCGTTCTCGTGGCGTACGCCTACGTGTGGCGGCGTCGTGGCCTCGATTGGGATTAGCCATGGGTCTTGAAGAGAAACTCCCGAGCGGGTTCATCCTCACCACGGTCGAGCAGGTGGCCGGCTGGGCCCGGAAGAACTCGGTCTGGCCCGCGACCTTCGGCCTCGCGTGCTGCGCCATCGAGCTGATGGCCACCGGCGGCCCGAAGCACGACCTGGCGCGGTTCGGCATGGAGCGCGCCTCCGCCTCGCCGCGGCAGGCCGACCTCATGATCGTGGCCGGCCGGCTGTCGCAGAAGATGGCGCCCGTGCTCCGCCAGATCTACGACCAGATGGCCGAGCCCAAGTGGGTCATCGCGATGGGCGTCTGCGCCTCCAGCGGCGGCATGTTCAACAACTACGCCATCGTCCAGGGCGTGGACCACGTGGTGCCGGTCGACATCTACCTGCCCGGCTGCCCGCCGCGCCCGGAGATGCTGATCGACGCCATCGTGAAGCTGCACGACAAGATCCAGAACATGAAGTTCGGCGTGCACCGCGAGAGGCAGATCGAGGAGCTCGAGCTCCAGGCGCTGCGCACGCTTCCGCTGATCGACCAGGGGGCCGGGAAGTGACCACGGAGAACCTGCCCGGGCTGCCCGAGGAGCCCGTCGTCCGCAGGGGCATGTTCGGCGTCAAGGACAGCGGCGACACCTCCGGCTACAACCGCCTGGTGGTCCGCCGTCCGCCCAAGCTGTCCAGCAGCCGGCCGTACGGGTCGTACTTCGACGAGGTCGCCGACGCGCTCGAGCCGGCGTTCCCCGACGCCATCGAGCGCGTGGTCGTCGACCGCGGCGAGATCACCTTCCACGTGCGGCGCGAGCGGCTGCCCGAGGTGATGCGGCATCTGCGCGACGATCCCGCGCTGCGGTTCGAGCTGTCGCTCGGCGTCTCGGGCGTCCACTACCCCGACGAGACCGGTGCGGAGCTGCACGCCGTCTACCACCTGTGCTCCATCACGCACAACCGGCGCATCCGGGTGGAAGTCTCCTGCCCCGACGCCGACCCGCACATTCCCTCCACGGTTCAGGTCTACCCCACGCACGACTGGCATGAGCGTGAGACGTACGACTTCTTCGGAATCATCTTCGACGGCCACCCGGCGCTGACCCGGATCGAGATGCCGGACGACTGGGAGGGACATCCGCAGCGCAAGGACTACCCGCTCGGCGGCATCCCGGTCGAGTACCGCGGCGCCGAGGTTCCCGCGCCGGACCGGAGGAGGTCGTACTCGTGAGCATCCGCGGCGACCTGCACGAGTGGACGAGGGCAGCGAGGAGAGCGTCGTGAGCACCACCGAGACCGAGGGCCGGATCTACGACGTCGCCGGTCAGGACTGGGACGAGCTGGTCAAGGCCGTCAGCGAGTCGAGCGACGAGCGGCTCGTCGTCAACATGGGCCCGCAGCACCCGTCGACCCACGGCGTGCTCCGGCTCGTGCTGACCCTCGACGGCGAGACCGTGACCGAGGCCCGCACGGTGATCGGCTACCTGCACACCGGCATCGAGAAGAACATGGAGTACCGGACGTGGACCCAAGGGGTCACGTTCGTCACCCGCATGGACTATCTCTCGCCGATCTTCAACGAGACCGCCTACTGCATGGGCGTCGAGAAGCTTCTCGGGATCACCGACCGGATCCCGGAGCGGGCGCAGGCGATCCGGGTCATGATGATGGAGCTCAACCGGATCTCCTCGCACCTGGTCGCCATCGCGACGTTCGGCATGGAGCTGGGCGCGACGACGCCGATGCTGTTCGGCTTCCGCGAGCGCGAGATGGTGCTCGACCTGATGGAGTACATCACCGGCCTGCGGATGAACATGGCGTACGTCCGGCCGGGCGGCGTCAGCGTCGACCTGCCGGCCGGCGCGGTCGACAAGATCGGTGAGTTCCTCAAGATCATGCCGGGGCGGATCAAGGAGATGCGCAAGCTCCTCGACGAGAACCCGGTCTACACCCGGCGTACGAAGGACGTGGCCTACCTCGACCTGACCGGCTGCATGGCGCTGGGGGTCACCGGCCCCATGCTGCGCGCCGCCGGTCTGCCGTGGGACCTGCGCAAGTCGCAGCCCTACTGCGGCTACGAGACGTACGAGTTCGACGTGCCGACACAGAACACCTGTGACGTGTACGGCCGCTACCTCGTGCGGATGGCCGAGATGGAGGAGTCCCTCAAGATCATCGAGCAGGCGCTCGACCGGCTGTCCGGCCCGCTCAAGGGCCTCCCGGTGATGATCGAGGACAAGAAGATCGGCTGGCCGTCGCAGCTCGCGCTCGGCCCCGACGGCCTCGGCAACTCGCCCGACCACATCGCCCACATCATGGGCAGCTCCATGGAGGCCCTGATCCACCACTTCAAGCTGGTGACCGAGGGCTTCCGGGTGCCGGCCGGTCAGGCGTACGCCTCGGTCGAGTCGCCGCGCGGCGAGCTCGGCGCGCACGTGGTCAGCGACGGCGGCACCCGGCCCTACCGGGTCCACTTCCGCGACCCGTCGTTCACCAATCTGCAGGCGGTGCCCGCGACGTGTGAGGGCGGCATGGTCGCCGACGTCATCTCCGCGGTCGCCTCGATCGACCCGGTCATGGGAGGTGTGGACCGATGACGTACTCGCCCGAGGTCCGCGAGCGTCTGGAGGCGGACGCCAAGGAGATCATCGGCCGTTACCCCCAGCCGCGTTCCGCGCTGCTGCCGCTGCTGCACCTGGTGCAGTCGGAGGACGGCTACGTCTCCGAGGACGGCCAGGAGTTCTGCGCCGAGATGCTCGGCCTGTCGAAGGCCGAGGTCGTCGGTGTGGCGACCTTCTACACCATGTACAAGCGCAAGCCGGCCGGCGAGTACAACGTCGGCGTGTGCATCAACACGCTGTGCGCGGTCATGGGCGGTGACCAGATCTGGGAAGAGCTCAGCAAGCACGTGGGCGTCGGCCACGACGAGACGACCCCGGACGGCAAGATCACGCTGGAGCGGCTGGAGTGCAACGCCGCCTGCGACTTCGCGCCGGTCATGATGGTGAACTGGGAGTTCTTCGACAACCAGACTCCGGAGTCGGCCAAGCAGCTCGTCGACGACCTGCGCGCGGGCAAGGAGGTCGCGCCCACGCGCGGCCCGCGCCGGCTGTGCACGTTCAAGGAGGCGTCCCGGGTCCTCGCCGGGTTCCCCGACGGCCGGGCCGGTGAAGGCCCGTCGGCCGCGGGCCCGTCGCTGGAGGGCCTGAAGGTCGCCAAGGCCAACGGCTGGGAGGCCCCCAAGGCCGAGGGGAGCACGCAATGACCACCCTTACGCCGGTCCTCACCCGGAACTGGGACCAGGCGAACTCGTTCACCCTCGACGGGTACGGCGAGTACGCGGCCGCCAGGAAGGCCCTGGGCATGGATCCCGACGCCATCATCCAGATGGTGAAGGACTCCGGCCTGCGCGGCCGCGGCGGCGCGGGCTTCCCGACCGGCATGAAGTGGGGGTTCATCCCCCAGGGCGACGGCAAGCCCCACTACCTCGTGGTCAACGCCGACGAGTCCGAGCCGGGGACCTGCAAGGACATCCCGCTCATGATGGCCAACCCGCACGCGCTGGTCGAGGGCGTGATCATCGCGTCGTACGCCATCCGGGCCAACCACGCGTTCATCTACATCCGCGGCGAGGTGCTCCACGTCATCCGCCGGGTGCAGGCCGCGGTCCGGGAGGCGTACGAGCGGGGCTATCTCGGGAAGAACATCTTCGGGTCGGGCTACGACCTCGAACTGGTCGTGCACAGCGGCGCCGGCGCGTACATCTGCGGTGAGGAGACGGCGCTGCTCGACTCGCTGGAGGGCCACCGCGGCCAGCCCCGGCTCAAGCCGCCGTTCCCCGCGGTCGCCGGCCTGTACGCGTGCCCGACCGTGATCAACAACGTCGAGTCGATCGCGAGCGTGCCGAGCATCGTGGCCAACGGCGCCGACTGGTTCGCCGGAATGGGCACCGAGAAGTCCAAGGGCTTCGGCATCTTCTCGCTGTCGGGCCACGTGACCCGGCCGGGGCAGTACGAGGCCCCGCTGGGCATCACGCTGCGCGAGCTGCTCGACATGGCGGGCGGCATCCGCGAGGGCCACCAGCTGAAGTTCTGGACGCCGGGGGGCTCCTCGACGCCGATCTTCACGGCCGAGCACCTCGACGTGCCGCTCGACTTCGAGTCGGTCGGGGCCAAGGGCTCCATGCTGGGCACCCGCGCCCTGCAGATCTTCGACGAGACGACCTGCGTGGTGCGGGCCGTCCTGCGCTGGACCGAGTTCTACGCGCACGAGTCCTGCGGCAAGTGCACGCCCTGCCGCGAGGGCACCTACTGGCTCAAGCAGGTGCTCAAGCGGCTGGAGAACGGCCAGGGCTCCGAGGAGGACCTGGCCACCATCACCGACATCGCCGACAACATCCTCGGGCGCTCGTTCTGCGCCCTGGGCGACGGCGCGACGAGCTCGATCCACTCGTCGGTGAAGCTCTTCCGCGACGAATACCTCAAGCACTTCGAGATCGGCGGCTGCCCGTTCGATCCCGCCGCTTCCACGGTGTGGGGGTCCAAGTGACAGTTCAGACGACGCAGCCGGAGCAGCCGGTCGTGGAC
>JADGHC010000178.1 GCA_019689655.1 Microbispora sp. | reverse complement strand
GAGGGAGCGCTGTTCGTCCTCGCGAATCCATTGAGCGAACGCGATCCTGAATACGGTGATGCCCGCTTCCGCGGCCAGGGTGGCCGCGGGCTCGTCCACGCCTCGCGCGCGCAGGGCGTCCGCGACCGCCGCGGCGAGGCTGGCGAGCTTGTGCCGCTCGCGTTCGTGCAGCGCGGGGTTCTGTTCGATCACGGACTGCCGTCGTCGCGACCGATGCCGGCGCTCGTCGGGGAAGAAGGACGTCGCGGACCGCAAGGCGGAAGCGACGATCTCGATCGGCGGCGCGTCCGGCGGCGCGGACTCCACGCCGGCGAGGAACGCCTGGACGAACAGGTGCTGATTGTGGAAGAGGACCTCGCGCTTATCGCTGAAGTGGCGGAAAAAGGTGCGTTCGGTCAGGCCGACAGACTGTGCGATCTCCGCGGCGGTCGTCTGCTCGAACCCGCGGGTCGCGAACAGTTCGAGCGCGGCCTCCTGTAGCCGCTCCGCGGCCCCTGGCACCCAACGCGTCATGCGATCGAGTTTAGTGATGACAGTGACCGACATGAAGGAGTACGGTGATGTCTGTGACTGACGTCAGTCACAGACATCACTTCCCCGGAAAAGTCGCTCCGCCCTGTCGGCGGTGCGCCAAAGGAGATCCCTCATGCGTGTTTTCGTCACCGGAGCCTCCGGCTGGATCGGCTCCGCCGTTACCGACGAGCTCCTCGCCGCCGGCCACGAGGTCATCGGGCTGGCCAGGTCCGACACGTCCGCCGCCGCCCTGGAGGGCAAGGGAGCCCGTGTCCTCCGCGGCGACCTCGACGATCTGGACAGCATCCGCCGCGGCGCCCGGGACGCCGATGCCGTCATCCATCTCGCCAACAAGCACGACTGGTCCGACCTGGCCGGCACGGCGGCGGCCGAACGAGCCGCCGTGCAGACCATCGGCGAGGCGCTGACGGGAACCGGCCGCCCGTTCCTGCTCGCCTCGGCGATGGCCGGTCTCGCCCAGGGCCGGCCGGCCACCGAGGACGACGCGTCCCCGTTCCACGGCCTCGATTCGCCCCGCGGCGGGAGCGAGAACCTTGCGCTGGAGTTCGTCGAGCGCGGCGTGCACAGCGTGATCCTGCGCTTCCCGCCTACCGTGCACGGCACCCGTGACCACGGGTTCATCGCGGTCCTCGCCGCCGTCGCACGCCAGAAGGGCGTTTCCGGGTACCCGGGCGACGGCGCCAACCGCTGGGCCGCCGTGCACGTGCGCGACGCCGCCCGCATGGTCGCCCTGGGCCTCGAGAAGGCGCCGGCGGGCGCACGCCTGCACGCCGTCGCCGAGGAAGGCATCCCGACGCGCGTGATCGCGGAGGCGATCGGCCGCGCGTTCGACCTTCCCGTCGCCTCGATCGCCCCCGGCGACGTGCCGGACCACTACGGGTGGATCGGCCCCTTCTTCGCCATGGACATGGCGGCGACCGGCACCGCGACGCAGAAGCTTCTCGGCTGGACGCCCACCGGTCCCTCCCTCATCGACGACCTCGACGCGGGCGCGTACGCGACCGGCGACTGACCACACGCGCCGGCCGCCGCCTCCCCCGGCTGTCCTTCCGCGGCGAACACGGCGGCGAACACGGCGGCGCACCCGGCCGAGCGCGTCGGCCGCCGGGGTGCGGCCCGGCCGTGGGACGCGCCGGGCCGTCCTCCCGCGGCGAGCGAGCCACCGGTGCCGCGGGCATCGGTGCCGTCGCCACGCACGTCCCGGCCGCCGCGCGGGCGGCCGGGACGGCGTCCCTCGGCCGCGCCGCGGCGGGGGCCTCCCGCGCGCCGGACGGCGACCCCGCAGGCCATCGAAGGGGCCGGCGCACCCCCGCACAGCAGCCCCGGAGGCCGCCGCATCCCCACCTTGTCGTCCGCTTTGTCCGGTACATGCAGCTTAAAATCCGACTTGGCCTAACTTGACCGGTTTGACACCGTCTAATACGTTTAATGCAGCTCAGGGCGCACTTGCTCATGACAATGGTCAAGGAGCCCTCCTCAGACCGACGCGGCTGGCCGGGCCCGGCCCGCCGCCCGGCCGCCGAGTCCGCGTCCGCGTGGAGCCGGGGACCCACCTCTCCTGGGGGTGAATCGGCATACCTGCCGTAGGGCCCTTCCAGCCCGAACCCATCAGCTAACCCGGTAGGCGGCATGGAAGTAAGGGAGTCTGCCCCACCATGCATGCCTTCAAGACCTGTATCAGTGCTGCCCTCGCGGGTGGTGCGCTCGCTTCCGCCCTGCTGGTCGCCTCGCCCGTCGCGCACGCGGACAACCCGAGCACCGGCAAGGGCACGGCGGCGGCGTCGCGGCAGCAGCAGATGGCGGAGATCGCCGCCAAGCTGCCCAAGGTCCGCGCGGCCGACGTGCTGGCACTGGCCAGGAAGCAGATCGGGATCAGCGAGAACGCCAAGGGAGGCGGCACCAAGTTCCAGGAGTGGTACATGTCCACTCCCCGCGCCCGCGAGACCCTCGCCCGCGATGGCGGCAAGCTCAAGGACTACCTCACCGGCGCCTGGTGCGACATGTTCGTCTCCTGGATCGGCAACCAGCTCGGCATCAGCCCGGTCATGGGCCTGGACGCCTACACGGTGGAGCACGCCCGCTGGTTCAAGGCGAACGGCCGCTGGGGCGAGGAGCCCAAGCCCGGCGCGGTGGTGTTCTTCAACTGGGGCGGCAGCAAGGACATCGACGACATCGTGCACGTCGGCCTCGTCATCAAGGACAACGGCGACGGCACCATCCAGACCATCGAGGGCAACACCGGCAACGGTGCCGTCGAGGCCCGCACCCGCCCCACCTGGCAAGTCGTCGGGTACGGCTACCCGATGTACCCGGGGGACCTCACCTGACGGACCGCGGCCGACGCCGACTTCGAAGCGCGCCGGTGTTCCCGGCGCGCTTCGCCGTTTCCCGGCCCGTCCCGGCGGCAGGCGTCGGCCCGCCGGCACCGGCTGGTGTCACCCGAGGAGATCGCCGGCCCATGCGGGGCCGAGGCGCCCGGTCCCGGGTGGCGCCGCCGCCGACCCGTACGCATCGCCGCCGATTGCGACGCTGGTTTGCGGCGAATTGACGCATGCGAGCGTCAACTGCGAGCCTGACGGCGTGCACGCCTTCGACGTACTCGGCGACCCGGTCCGCCGCAGGATCCTGGAACTGCTCGCCGAGGGCGAGCGCTCAGCCGGGGAGATCGTCGCGGTCGTGCAGGAGGAGTTCGGGATCTCCCAGCCCGGGGTGTCCCAGCACCTACGCGTGCTGCGCGACAGCGGCTTCGCGACCGTCCGGGCCGAGGGCACCCGGCGCCTGTACGCCGTCGATCCCGCGCCGCTGCGCGAGATCGACGCCTGGCTCGGCCACTTCCGCCGCTTCTGGAACCAGCGCCTGGACGCCCTGGGCACCGAACTGGCCCGGGGCAGGCGGGAGCGCCGCCTGTGCGGGGACGGCTGACGGCCGCACCGGCACGACCGTCACCCATCCCAACGGTGACCGCGACGGCGCCGGTCAGGCGCCGACGTAGTCCGCGAGGTGCCGGCCGGTGAGGGTGGAGCGCGCGGCGACGAGCTCGGCGGGGGTGCCCTCGAAGACGATCCGGCCGCCGTCGTGGCCGGCGCCGGGACCGAGATCGATGATCCAGTCGGCGTGCGCCATGACCGCCTGGTGGTGCTCGATCACGATCACCGACTTGCCGGAGTCGACCAGCCGGTCCAGCAGCCCGAGCAGCTGCTCCACGTCGGCGAGGTGGAGGCCGGCGGTCGGCTCGTCCAGGACGTAGACGCCGCCCTTCTCCCCCATGTGGGTGGCCAGCTTGAGCCGCTGCCGCTCACCGCCGGACAGCGTGGTGAGCGGCTGGCCGAGAGTGAGATAGCCGAGCCCGACGTCGGCGAGCCGGTCGAGGATGGCGAGCGCGGCCGGCGTGCGCGCCTCACCGGAGCCGAAGAACTCCCGGGCCTCGGTCACCGGCATCGCGAGCACCTCGCTGATGTCGCGCCCGCCGAGCTTGTGCTCGAGCACCGCCGCCTGGAACCGCTTCCCCTCACACTCCTCGCAGGTGGTGGAGACCCCGGCCATCATTGCCAGGTCGGTGTAGACGACACCGGCGCCGTTGCAGGTGGGGCAGGCGCCTTCGGAGTTGGCGCTGAACAGCGCCGGCTTCACGCCGTTGGCCTTCGCGAACGCCTTGCGGATCGGGTCGAGCAGCCCGGTGTAGGTCGCCGGGTTGCTCCGCCGCGAGCCGCGTATCCCGCTCTGGTCGATCGACACCACGCCCGCGCCGGCCGGGATCGACCCGTGGATCAGCGAGCTCTTGCCCGATCCGGCGACCCCGGTGACGACGACGAGCACCCCGAGCGGGATGTCCACGTCGACGTTGCGCAGGTTGTTGGTGGTCGCGCCGCGGATCTCCAGGGTGCCGGTGGGCGTGCGCACCGTGTCCTTGAGCTTGGCCCGGTCGTCGAGGTGGCGGCCGGTGATGGTGCCGCTGGCCCGCAGCCCCTCGACCGTGCCCTCGAAGCACACCATGCCGCCCGCCGTACCGGCGCCGGGGCCGAGGTCGACGACGTGGTCGGCGATCGCGATCATCTCCGGCTTGTGCTCCACGACCAGCACCGTGTTGCCCTTGTCCCGCAGCCGCAGCAGCAGGTCGTTCATCCGCTGGATGTCGTGGGGGTGCAGGCCGGTCGTGGGCTCGTCGAAGACGTAGGTGACGTCGGTGAGCGAGGAGCCGAGGTGGCGGATCATCTTGACGCGCTGCGCCTCGCCGCCCGACAGCGTGCTCGATGCGCGGTCGAGGGACAGGTAGCCCAGCCCGATCTCCACGAACGAGTCGAGGAGCTGCAGCAACGTGGCGAGCAGCGGCGCGACCGACGGCTCGTCGAGGCCGCGGACCCAGTCGGCCAGGTCGCTGATCTGCATCGCGCAGGCGTCGGCGATGCTGATCCCCTTGATCTTGGAGGACCGGGCGGCCTCGTTGAGCCGGGTGCCGCCGCAGTCGGGGCAGGCGGTGAACGTCACCGCCCGTTCGACGAACGCCCGGACGTGCGGCTGCAGCGCCTCCTTGTCCTTGGACAGCATCGACTTGCGGATCCGCGGGATCAGGCCCTCGTAGGTGAGGTTGATGTTGTCGACCTTGATCTTGGTCGGTTCCTTGTAGAGCAGGTCGTGGAGCTCGGCCTCGGTGAAGTCGCGGATCGGCTTGTCCGGATCGAAGAAGCCGCAGCCGCTGAAGATGCGGCCGTACCAGCCGTCGACGCTGTAGCCGGGGATCGTGAGGGCGCCTTCGTTGAGCGACTTGGACTCGTCGTACAACTGGGACAGGTCGATATCGGAGACCCGGCCCAGGCCCTCGCAGCGCGGGCACATGCCGCCGGTGACGCGGAACTCGCGCCGCTCCTTCACCGTCTTGCCGCCGCGCTCGAAGGTGACCGCGCCCGCACCGCTGACCGAGGCGACGTTGAAGGAGAACGCCTGGGGCGAGCCGATGTGCGGCCGGCCGAGCCGGCTGAACAGGATGCGCAGCATCGCGTTGGCGTCGGTGACGGTGCCGACCGTGGAGCGGGGATTGGACCCCATCCGCTCCTGATCGACGACGATCGCCGTCGTCAGCCCCTCGAGCACGTCGACCTCGGGCCGCGACAGCGCCGGCATGAAGCCCTGTACGAACGCGGAGTAGGTCTCGTTGATCAGCCGCTGCGATTCGGCCGCGATCGTGCCGAACACCAGCGAGCTCTTGCCCGAGCCGGAGACCCCGGTGAACACCGTGAGCCGGCGCTTCGGGATCTCGATGTTGACGTCTTTGAGGTTGTTCTCGCGTGCCCCGTACACGCGGATGAGATCATGAGAGTCGGCGACGTGCGGCTCGGGAGACTGCGTGCCCGTCCTCGTGGCCATGCGTATCGTGTTCTCCTTCGGTCGTGAAGGCGGCCGTCGCGGTCTCCGCCGGCGACGCTCTGGTCAGGTGTGCAGCGTACGTCCTGCCACCGACAGAACGGTCCCAACCAGCTCAGATGCGAGGTGCCGGGCCCCGGCCCCTGGGGTGGGTACCGCCGCGGGGCGGTGCGAGACTTCCCCCATGGCGGAGAAGGAGCCGAGTGCGCTGATTCCCAGCATGCGGTTGGACGAGCTGCTGGCCGAGCTGCAGTCCCGCCTGGAGGCGGTGCTGGCCACCCGAGACCGGGTGCACGCGCTGCTGGAGGCGGTCGTGTCGATCGGCAGCGACCTGGACCTCGAGGTGGTGCTGCGGCGCATCGTCGAGACCGCGACCACCCTCGTGGACGCCACCTACGGGGCGATGGGCGTGATCGGCGAGGAGAACACCCTCGTGCAGTTCGTCCCGGTCGGGCTGAGCGAGGAGGAGATCGCCAGGATCGAGCACTGGCCGCACGGGCTGGGCCTGCTCGGCCTGCTGATCAAGGAGCCGCAGACGCTGCGGCTGACCGACATCTCCCAGCACCCCGAGTCGTACGGGTTCCCGCCCGGCCACCCGCAGATGCGCGGGTTCCTCGGCGTGCCGGTCCGGGTACGCGGCGAGGTGTTCGGCAACCTCTACCTCACCGAGAAACGCGGCGGCGGGCAGTTCGACGAGGACGACGAGGCGATCGTCGTGGCCCTGGCCACCGCGGCGGGCGTGGCGATCGAAAACGCCCGGCTGTATGAGGAGACCCGCCGCCGCGAGACGTGGCTGCAGGCCTCGGCCGACATCACCACCCGCCTGCTGTCGGGCGCGGAACCCCGGGAGGTCCTCACCTCGATCGCGCGGCGGGCCCGGGAGATGGCCGACGCCGACGCCGTGGCGATCCTGCTGCCCGACCGCGACCGCGGCCTCCTGCGCCTCGCGCAGCAGGACGCCGCGCCGGCCGGGGACGGGCAGCCGGAGATCCGGCTTGCGGACGAGGAGGTCGCGGTCGAGGGCTCGCTCGCCGGCCGGGCGTTCGTGAGCGGGGAGCCGCAGGCCGTGGACGATCCGGACGACAGCCGGCTGCATTTCGCCTGGGCCGGTGACGTGCCCGCCGGGCCGGTGGCGGCCGTCCCGCTGGGTGCGGCCGGTGCGGTGCGCGGGGTGCTGACGCTGGCGAGGCGCTGCGGGCGGCTGCCGTTCAGCCGGTCGGTGCTGCGCATGCTGGACGCCTTCGCCGGGCAGGCGGCCGTCGCCCTCGAGCTGGCCGACGCGCGCAGGGACGCCGAGCGGCTCGGTCTGCTCGAAGATCGCGACCGCATCGCCAAAGACCTGCACGATGTGGTCATCCAGCGCCTGTTCGCCGTCGCCATGACGCTGATGAGCGCCGTACGCCTGGTCGAGCGGCCGGAGGCCTCCTCCCGGCTGCAGAGCGCGATCGACGAGCTGGACACCACCATCCGGCAGATCCGCTCGACGATCTTCGCCCTGCAGAGCCCGCGCGAGGAGGCCGCACCCAGCTTGCGCGCCCAAATCGTCGATCTGATCGAGGGCGCAAGGGGGCACCTCGGCTTCATGCCGGGCGTGAGCCTGGAGGGCCGGCTCGACAACGACGTGCCCGACGAGATCGCCGAACACCTGCTCGCCGTCCTGCGCGAGGCCCTGTCGAACATCGTGCGCCACGCCAAGGCCACCCGCGCCGACGTCGCCGTCCACGCCGGCGGCGGGCGGCTGACCCTCGTGGTGGAGGACAACGGCACCGGCATCCCGGCCGCCGAAACCCGCCGCAGCGGCCTGCGCAACCTCGCCGACCGCGCCGAACGGCTCGGCGGGTCGCTCACCCTCACCTGTCCCGAGACCGGCGGCACCCGCCTGGAGTGGAGCGTGCCACTCGGCGCATGATTGCGACGGCCCACCGCTGATGCGGACCAGACGGCGCGCAACGACCCCGCGGGGCCCGCATCGCCGGGGCCCGATCCGGCGCGAAGCCCGGCGGCTTCATCCGGCGGATCGGTACGCACGCGGAAGGAGGGTCGATGAGGGACGAGACTCCGCAATCGGGCGAGCGTTCGGCGATCGTGGCCGGTGGCGGAATCGGCGGGCTCGCGGCCGCGCTGGCCTTGATCGGGCGCGGCTGGCGGGTCCGGGTCATGGAGCGGGCCGCGAGCTTCGGCGAAGTGGGAGCCGGCCTGTCGCTGTGGCCCAACGGCCTGCGGGCGCTGGACGCGCTGGGCGTGGGAGACGCGGTGCGCGGACACGCGCTGGCCGAGATCCAGGCGGGCATCCACGACGTGTCGGGACGCCGGCTGTCGCGCACCGGCACCGCCGAGCTGGAACGCAGGTTCGGCCCGGTCGTGGTGATCCACCGGGCGGACCTGCTGGACATCCTGCGCAGCGCGATCCCCGCCGACGCGCTGTGCACCGCTACCACGGTGACGGCCGTGGACGCAGACGGGCCGCGGGTGCGTGTCGAGCACAGCGACGGCGTGTCCCACGCGGATCTGCTGGTCGGCGCGGACGGCATCCGCAGCAGCGTACGCCGCGCCGTCTGGCCGCAGGCCCCCGAGCCGCGCTACGCCGGGTACACCGCCTGGCGCCTGGTGGTCGAGTCCGGCCCGCTCGCCGCCGGGGGCGAGACCTGGGGGCGCGGCGAACGCGTCGGATTCGCTCCGCTGCCCGGCGGCCGGGTCTATCTGTTCGCGGTCGCGAACCTCCCGGCCGGGCAGCACGGCACCGACGGGGAGCTCGCCGAACTGCGGCGGCGGTTCGCGCACTGGCACGACCCGATCCCGGCGCTGCTGCACGCCGCCACCGAAGAGGTCGTGATGCGGCACGACATCTACGAGTTGCCGCCACTGCGGTCCCACGCCACCGGGCGGGTCGCGCTGCTCGGCGACGCCGCGCACGCCATGACCCCGAACCTGGGCCAAGGCGCCAACCTGGCCCTCGAAGACGCCGTCACGCTGGCCGCGCTGCTGGACGCATGCCCCTCGGTGCCCGAGGCGCTGGCCGCCTACGACCGTGCGCGCCGCCCGCGTACCCAGAAGATCGCCAAGCTCTCCCGCCGCATCGGGATCATCGCGCAACTCGCCTGGGCGCCCGGCCGGGTGGTGCGTGACCGCCTGATCCGGCTGGTCCCCGGCTCGCGCATGCTCGACATGCTCGCCCCGGTGCTCGGCTGGCAGCCGCCCGCCGCGCGTGCGGCCCAGGACCCGCCGTGGATGCCGTGAATCGGGCACGCCATGACCGCCGCCGGGGCGCTACCGCACGAGCGGCAGCAGCCGGACCGCCGGCGGAAGCGGCGCGCGGACGGGGTCGGCGCGGAACGACTGGATCATCAGGGCCGCGAACCGGCGCGACGCCGCCGCCCGCTGCCGCGGTGACTCGGCGCGGATGCCCTCGTTCGCCATCATCGCCAGGATGAAGTCCTCCAGGACGAAGTCGGCCCGCAGATCACCCGACTCCTTCGCACGCCGGATGAGCCGCAGCAGCAGCCGGATCGTACGCTCGCGGTCCGCGGCGAAGTAGGGCAACTGTGAGGTGAACGCGCGGGACAGGCCCCGGTCGAGGGCGTGCACCTCCATGAGCTTTTCGATCACGAGGCAGAACCCGCGCCACGGGTCCGCCTCCGCCAGCCCCTCCTCGACGACCGCCGAGCACATGGCCATGGGCTCGGCGAAGACCTCCGCGAGCAGCGCCTCCTTGGTGGGGAAGTGCCGGTAGACGGTGGCCGCGCCGACCTGTGCGCGCCGGGCGATCTCCCGGATCGGCACGTCGAGGCCCTCGGCGGCGAAGGCCGCGCGGGCGACCGCGAGGATGCGCGCACGGTTGTCGCGGGCGTCCGAGCGCGGCTTTCGTCTCACTTCGGCCGTCACCGCTCTCACTTTAGTCAAACGGACGGGATGTTCCGTTACGGTCCGGCACATGAGAGCTGTCCAGTTTTCCGAGTACGGCCCGGCCGGCGTGGTGCACGTCGCCGAGGTCGAGGAGCCGCATGCGGGGCCGGGGACGATCCGCATCGCCGTACGGGCGTCCGGTCTGTCGACGGGTGAGGTGCTCATCCGTTCGGGGAAGATGCGCGGTGTGGTGCCCGTGACGTTCCCGTACCGGACCGGGTTCGACGCCGCGGGCGTGGTGGACGAGGTCGGCGACGGCGTCACGGGTGTCGGGATCGGCGACGAAGTGTTCGGCATGACCGCGTCGGCCACGCGCGGCGCCAACGCCGACCACGCGGTCCTGGCGGCCTGGGCGCCGAAACCGGCCGCGTGGAGCTGGGAGGAGGCCGGCGGCGCCGCCGGCAGCGTCGAGACGGCCACCCGGGTGCTCGACCGGCTCGCGGTCGGCGCCGGGCACACCGTGCTGGTGCAGGGCGCGGCCGGCGGGGTGGGCACGGTCGCCGTGCAGCTCGCGGCCGCACGCGGCGCCGCCGTCATCGGCACGGCCGGGGAGCACAACCACGACTTCCTGCGCTCGCTCGGCGCGGTGCCGACGACTTACGGGGAGGGCCTGGTCGACCGGGTCCGCGCGCTGGCGCCGGGCGGGGTGGACGCGGTGGTCGACTGCGCGGGAGGGGCGCTGCCCGACCTGATCGCCATCGCCGGGAGCCCGGCGCGCGTGGTGACCATCGCCCCCGACCTCACCGCGGCGGCCCTCGGCGTGCACCTGTCGCACGGCGCACCGGCCGACGACACGGCCGTCGGAACCGCCGACCCGCTGGCGGTGCACGGCCTGCGCATCGCGGTCGAGCTCGCCGGGCAGGGCCGGCTGCGGGTGCCGGTCGCGGCGGCGTTCCCGCTCGCCGAGGCCGCGGCCGCGCACGAGCTCAGCGAGAGCCGGCACGCACGCGGAAGGATCGTGCTGGTGAACTGACCGGTCCCGCCGGCCGGTTGTCATCGCGGCCGGGCCCGCCGGTGCGCCGAGGTCGCTCCCCCGCCGTGCGGCGCCGGGATCGGCGGGCGGCGGCAGCCCGGGGATGAGGCCGCCCATGGGCGATCCCGGTGATGACCTGCAGGGAGTTCATCTCCTTTTGCGCCCCTCATTTCCTGTCTTTTCCTGATGACATCCGGTGTGCTGGGAATGGAAAGGGGAAGGCTGCGCCAGGGCGGCCGCGAGTCATGCCGGCGCCGGGGGGGAGGAAAGGTGGGGGAAGGCCCCGCGGCCGCAAGTGCCGAAA